>JAUSIF010000367.1 GCA_030648135.1 Xanthobacteraceae bacterium | reverse complement strand
CGTCGATCGTCTTGTAGATGATCCCCGGCTCGAAGGTGAATTCCTTCTGGTTGGTCGATTGCGCGCCGGTAAAAATCATCTCCTTGCAGTCGCGGCAGAGGAACTGGAGAAAACGATTGATGTGCGCGAGGCGATGGGTCGCGTAGGCGAGGGGATCGGAAACGATGGCGTCGATCCACAGTTTGGAAAGCGGCCAGCCGAATTGCGGCTTCAGCTTCTCGTAGACCTCCTCGCAAGCGCCCCAGCCGTAAACATCCCACGCCTTCGGCGTGTAGCAGGTGCGGTTCTTGGCGACGAAGTCCGGCCCGAACAAGCCCTGGAAGCGGTCGATGCCGGAAAAATACGTGATGCCGGCGATGTCGAGGACCTGCAATTGCGACAGCGGCTTGATGTCGACGACGCGGAAGAGATTGCGGTCGGCGAGGATGTGGGCGGGCGCCATCGCGACCGCGACCACGGAGACGATGATGATGCGCTTCATCCAGCCGAGCGCCATCCAGCGCGCGCTGGTAACGGCGGCGGCGAGATCGAGGAGCGGCGGCAGCGCGAACAGCGCGTTCGCGCGCATGAAGGCGCCCAGGATGAGAA
This sequence comes from Xanthobacteraceae bacterium, assembly GCA_030648135.1. Classification (GTDB taxonomy): domain Bacteria; phylum Pseudomonadota; class Alphaproteobacteria; order Rhizobiales; family Xanthobacteraceae; genus JAUSIF01. The sequence continues at coordinate 4,968 of JAUSIF010000367.1, read as the reverse complement.
AGAGCCACATCAGCGGCAAGGCAAGCAGGCGCCGCCGGATCGCGCCGCGCAACAGACCGGCGGCAATCCCGGCCGCGAGCAGGAGGCAGATCGCCATGCTCACGTCCTTGACCAGTTGGCCGTTGAAATTGAGCGCGAGCGGGAAGCAGGCGGCGGCGAAGGTCCAGATCGCGAGCGCGCGGCGGTCCGCTTCGATCGCGTCGGCGTAGAGCGCGAACCCGGCCCAATAGCCGGCGACGAACAAAGCCAGCATCGGCTGCGGGCCGTAATAGATCTTTTGCAGCGGGATCCACAGAAAGCCGAGCAGCGGTGGCTGCCAGTTGGTCCAGTCGTTGTCGCGGGCGGCCTTGAAATAGGCCCAGGCGTCGTGATGCAGGATGCCCGGATAGAAGGCGATGAAATTCGCGGCCGCCGCGATGAGCGCCACCAGCGCGAGGCGGCGGCGGAAGCGAAGTTGGGCGAGGACGGAGGAAGGGGCGTTCATGCGGGCGGCTGCACGCTACGGGCACCGGGGCGCCCGGTGCAAGCCGCAAGATGGCGAGCTGATCGCGGCTGGCTTTGCCAAGAAAAACACCGGCAGCGCGGGGGACGGGCCGGGGTTCTAGAGCTGAGCCGCACGTTTTCTCTGGTTCAGCGAGATGAAGCGAATTCGGCGGAGACATTCATGCGCGGTTCGTCGCGATCAAGCGGCGATCAAGCGGGATGGATGTGCCCGAATTTCTTCGCGACCGCCGGCCCGCTCACGAATCCGACCAGGACGAGCGTCATGGCGACGGCGAAGAAGCTGACGATCTCGATCGACATGCTTGCTCTCCTTGTTTCTCGCCAACAACGACATTCATCGGCCGAGCTTAACTGCGCTATTTCAACGCGCCCGCTTGCCCATGGGAAGCCGTATCTATACAACGCGCCGACCCGCATTTTGTTCCCCGCTCATCGCAGGACCCTCTAATGGCGCTCGAGCGCACCTTCTCGATCATCAAGCCCGATGCGACACGGCGGAATCTCACCGGCGCCGTCAATGACCGCATCGAGAAGGCGGGTTTGCGCATCATCGCGCAGAAGCGCATCCGCATGAGCCGCGCCGAGGCGGAGGGGTTCTACGCCGTCCACCGCGAGCGGCCGTTCTTCAAGGGCCTGGTCACGTTCATGATCTCGGGCCCGGTGGTCGTGCAGGTGCTCGAGGGCGAGAATGCGATAGCCAAGTACCGCGAGGTGATGGGCGCCACCGATCCGGCCAAGGCCGCGCCCGGAACCATCCGCAAGGACTTCGCGGAATCGATCGAGGCCAACTCGGTGCACGGCTCCGACAGCCCGGAGAATGCGAAACAGGAGATCGCCTTTTTCTTTCCGGCGGGTGAGATCGTCGGATGAGTACAAGCTTTGACGGTTTTGCGGGGTTTTCGCGGCTCCAATCCACATCTGTCCCATATTTGATCGGGTCCCCGCCGGTTTTTCTTGGCACCGGCCGCAGCTTCGGCTATGCGAAACAGCCGTCGAATGCGGCCGAGACCGCAGCGATGTCCGGGGGGATGCGTCCATGGATTTTCCAAACTTGCAAGATCCGACATTCTGGCTAGCAATCCTCCAGATCATCTGGATCAACGTGCTGTTGTCCGGCGACAACGCGGTGGTCATCGCGCTCGCCTGCCGTCAGCTCCCCGATCGCACCCGCAAATGGGGCATCGCGCTCGGCGCCGGCGTTGCGGTGGTTTTGCGGATCATCTTCACCGGCATCGTCGCCACCATTCTGGCGATGCCGTGGCTCAAGATGCTCGGCGGGCTCGCGCTTCTCTATATCGCCATCGATCTGATCAATCCCGACGACGAAGACGACGAAAACAAAGTCAAGGCCCACGATACGTTGTGGCGCGCGGTGGTGACCGTGGCGGTCGCCGACATGGTCATGAGTCTCGACAACGTGGTCGCCATTGCGGCGGTGGCCAAGGGAAGCTGGACTCTCCTCACGCTCGGGCTCGCCATTTCGATCCCGATGATCATTGTCGGTCCTGCGTTGATCACCGCGCTGTTCGAGCGCTTCCCGTTTCTGGTCTGGGCCGGCGCGGCGCTGCTCGGATGGATCGCGGGCGATCTCATCATCTCCGATCACGGCGTTATGGAGCGTATCGGCGAGACGACCGCCGCCAGATGGGACTACTTTGCCGCCGCGGGCGGTGCGCTCTTCGTGGTCGCGGTGGGCTGGCTACGCAGCTGGATTCATCACCGCAAGGCGAAAACGCATGCCAAGCACGAGGCGATCGAAAAACCCGATGCCCGCGTTTCGTCTCCAGTGACGCCGTCGCGCCCGAAGCAAAAGGCGTAGACGCATTGACTACCATGACAGCCGCCTCATGCTGAGGGCTGATGCAGCTTCGCGGTCTATCGAATGAGGCTCGTCATGCCGAGGAAGACTTCGTCTCGCTTGTTGCTTCCGACAATGGTTTTGGCGCTCGTCGTCTGTTTCGAGAACGCCAGCCTGAGCCAGACGCCCTCCAGCCCGGCGTCCAAGACTCCCGCAGACAAGACTCCCGCAGTCAAGAGCACATCTTCTACCAAGGCCGCCACTCCCACCAAGACCACCGCCCCCGCCAAAGCGGGCGCTTCCTCCAATCTGAGCGCGCTAGAGCCGGTACGGCAGAAAATCTACGACAACTGCATTTATGAATCAGGCGATCTGTTTCGAAGCGAAAAGACCACGAAACCGTGCGATTGCTTCGCCACCACCATGGCGAAGGCGATGAGCAAGGACGACATCACTTTTTTTCAAAATTACAATGTCATCCCGACGCTCGGCGCTAAAAAACCCGAAGACGTGAAGAAGAGCTGCGGGGTTCCGAGCGAAGCCAATTCGCCCGCCCGTTCGCGCGGCTGGCAATCGAAGCCCGAGGGCAACTGAGCCAACTCACCTTCGTGACGCTGACGGCGGCTAATCTTTTGCCTTGGCTGTGCCCGCGACGATCACCCGTTCGCCCTCGATCCTGAGCCTGTCTTCCGCGAGCAGCTTGAGCGCAGCCGGATAGATGCGATGTTCTTCTGCGAGCACGCGGGCCGCGAGCTTCTCCACGTCATCGCCATTCTGCACCGGCACCTCGGCTTGCAGCACGATCGGCCCCGAATCGATCTCCGGCACCACGAAATGGACAGTGCAGCCATGGCTCTTGGCCCCGGCCGCGAGCGCGCGTGCATGGGTGTCGAGGCCCTTGAAGGCCGGCAGCAGCGAGGGATGGATATTGAGCATCTTCCCGCGCCAGCGCTCGACGAAGGAGGCGGTCAGGCGGCGCAGGAAACCGGCCAGGCACACGATCTCGACTTTGGCGGCGGCGAGCTTCGCCTGCAACGCGGCTTCGAAGGCTTCGCGCGTGGGAAAGCTCGCCTGATCGACCACCGCGGTAGCAACATCTTGCGTCTCGGCAACAGCGAGGCCTTGGGCGTCGGGCCGGTTCGAGACCACGAGCACGATTTCAGCCGGATAATCCTTGCCGCGGGCGGCTTCGATCAGCGCCGCCATGTTGGAACCGCGACCCGAGATCAGGATTGCGACGCGCTTGCGCGCCACCTCAGCCCCCGAGATCGAGCTTGCCGGAAAATCTCACGCCCGGATCAATATGCCCGGCGATTCTGCCGAGCTCGAATATTTTTTCCCCCGCCTTTGCGAAGACGGCCGCGACCGCATCGGCGCGCGCGTACGCGACCACGAGCACCAGCCCGACGCCGCAATTGAAGGTCCGCAGCATCTCCGCCTCGGCGATGCGGCCGGTTTTTGCGAGCCATTGGAACACCGGCGGCACCGGTATCTTGGCGAGATCGATATGGGCCGCCATGCCCTTGGGCAGCACGCGCGGAATATTGTCCACCAATCCGCCGCCGGTGATGTGGGCGATCGCTTTGATGCCGTCGGTCGCTTTGAGTGCCGCGAGTACGGATTTCACATAGATGCGGGTCGGCGTAAGCAACGCCTCGCCGAGCGATTTTCCTTTGGCGAAGGGCGCCGGCGAATCGAGTTTGCGACGCGCATCCTGGACGATCTTGCGCGTGAGCGAGAACCCGTTCGAGTGCACGCCCGAGGAGGGGATCGCGAGGATAATGTCGCCCTCGGCCACGTCCGGCCGGGGCAGCAGCCGGTCGCGCTCGACCGCGCCCACGGCGAAGCCCGCGAGATCATAGTCATCCGCCTGATAGAGGCCGGGCATCTCGGCGGTCTCGCCGCCGATGAGGGCGCAGCCCGCCTCGCGGCAACCCGCAGCGATCCCGGCGACGATCTTCCCCACGCGCTCGGGCTCGAGCTTGCCGCAGGCGAAATAATCGAGAAACAACAGCGGCTCCGCGCCCTGCACGACGAGATCGTTCACGCTCATGGCGACGAGATCGATGCCGATCGTATCATGCCTGTCGGTCTCGATCGCGAGTTTGAGCTTGGTGCCGACCCCGTCGGTCGCCGCTACCAGCAGGGGATCGCGGTAGCCGGCCTTGGCGAGATCGAAGACGCCGCCGAACCCGCCAATCTCGGCCAGGGCGCCGGGGCGCGCGGTCGCGCGCGTGAGCGGCTTGATCAGTTCGACCAGCCGGTTGCCGGCGTCGACGTCGACTCCGGCCCCCCGGTAGCTGAGCCCCTTCGCCTTGGCCATGCGGTCTCTCGCCCCGGCCGGGGTAACCCGAAGCCGGCAGGCGCGCAAGGCGCGGCAAGCCCGCGCACGGCTGGCGCTTGGCAGGAGCACGCCGGGGGTTTATGTCCGAAACGGGGGCGGGGGCGAGAAGCGCGTGAATCTTCCCAACATCATTACCGTCGGTCGCATCCTGCTGGTGCCGCTGGTGGTCTGGACCATCACATCGGCCGAGTTTCAGTTTGCGTTTTGGCTGTTCGTCGTGGCGGCCGTGTCCGACGCCGTCGATGGCTTCCTCGCCGACCGTCTGGGGGCGAAGAGCGAGTTCGGCGCCTATCTCGATCCGCTCGCCGACAAGGTGCTGCTG
>JAUSIF010000365.1 GCA_030648135.1 Xanthobacteraceae bacterium | reverse complement strand
TTCGTGCTCGGAACCAACGATCTTGCCAAGGAAACGCGCGCGAAGATCGTGCCGGGGCGGCTGCCGATGCAGGGCTTTCTCTCGATCGCGGTGCTCTCGGCGCGCGCCTACGGGATCGACGTGATCGACGGGGTGTTCAACGATCTCGACGACGCACAAGGCTTCGCGCGCGAATGCGCCGAGGCGCGCGACCTCGGCTTCGACGGCAAGACCCTCATTCACCCCAAGCAGATCGAGCCCTGCAACGCCGCCTTTTCTCCATCGCAGATCGAAATCGCGCAGGCGAAAAAAATCGTCGCGGCGTTCGAAGCGCCCGAAAATCGCGACAAGGGCGTGATTTCGCTCGACGGCCGCATGGTCGAGCGCCTGCACGCCGAGATCGCCCGCCGCACCGTCGCCATCGCCGATGCGATCTCAGCGCGGGACGCCGGCGGGACCGCGCACGAGCTGAAGGCGAAAAAGCGTCAGGAGACGAGATGATCGCCACCCATGCAGGAAATTTCTTCGAGGACTTCCACGTCGGCCAGGTGATTCGTCACGCCACGCCGCGCACGGTGACGGCGGGAGACGTGGCGCTCTACGGCGCACTTTATGGCGCGCGCTTCGCGGTGCAATCGTCGGAGGTCTTCGCGCAGGCGATCGGCTACCGGCACGCGCCGGTCGACGATCTCCTGGTCTTCAACATCGTGTTCGGCAAGACCGTGCCGGACGTCTCGCTCAATGCCGTCGCCAATCTCGGCTATGCCTCCTGCCGTTTCCTCGCGCCGGTCTATGCCGGCGACACGCTCTACGCCGTCTCCGAGGTGATCGGACTGCGCGAAAACTCCAACCGCAAATCTGGCGTCGTCTATGTGCGCTCGACCGGGTTCAAGCAGGATGGCACCGAGGTCGTCGACTATGTGCGCTGGGTGATGGTGAGAAAGCGCGACGAGGCGAACCCGGCGTCCGAACCGTACGTACCGACGCTGCCTTCCTATCTCCACGCCGACGATCTGGGAGGCGCGGTGCCTTCACTCGACATCGGCGACTACGACTTCGATCTTGCCGGCAGCCCGCACCGGCTCGGCGACTACGAAGTCGGCGCCAGGATCGACCATGTGGACGGCGTCACCGTCGAGGAGGCCGAGCATCAGATCGCGACCCGGCTCTACCAGAACCCGGCGCGAATCCATTTCAACCAGTGGAGCGAAGGCCAGGGCCGCTTCGGCCGCCGCCTCGTCTATGGCGGGCATGTGATCTCGCTCGCGCGCGCATTGAGCTTCAACGGCCTTGCCAATGCCTTCCACTTCGCCGCCATCAATGCCGGCCGGCACGTCGGACCGCTGTTCGCGGGGGAAACCGTGTTCGCCTGGAGCGAAGTGCTCGACCGGCAAGAGATCCCCGGCCGCAAGGACATGGGCGCGCTTCGGCTGCGCACGCTCGCGACCAAGAACCGGCCCTGCGCCGACTTCCCCGGCAAGACGGCCGAAGAATACGATCCCGCGGTGATCCTCGATCTCGATTACTGGGCGCTGATCCCGCGCTGACCGTTGGGTCCAGTGCGGAACTGGCGGAAGAAATTCCAGATTTCCTGGGCCGCGTCGATGGCATGACTCCGCTCTCCGAGCAGCATGGCGACCAAGGTCTCGCCGCGGCCCGGTTCTAGCGACGGCGGCAGGTGCCCGCCTCCCTTGATGCGATAGAGCGCGACCGCCGAATTGTCGCGGCAGATCGACCAACGCCGGATGGTTACCGTCGAATTTCCTTTCAGGCCGGGATCAGACGGCGTGTTCTCGGAAGAGGCCATGCAACCCGCAAGATCGGCAAAAAACTGCGCGGTCTCGGCCACGGACAGGAGTTCGGCGCCGGGCAGCACGACGCCATACCATGAGCTGATCGGGTCGGCGGTGCCGTGCATGATGAGTGCGGGCATCGGACGGCTGGGCTTGCAAGTCTGGAGGTATTTTTTCGGCGCCGTCGCGGCGATGACGGCGATCGCCGCGAATAGATCGGCCTGTTCGCAGGCCATGCGCTCGGTCATGAATCCGCCCATGGATAGGCCGGTCAAATAAATGCGGCCCGGATCGGCGATCCCTTCATGGACGAGCATTCGCACCAGCGTGATCAGAAAGGCGACGTCATCGCCGGGCTCGAGCAGAAACTGCATACGAATCGCCGCTGGACGTCCGTCCTTCCAGACCCGGTTGAGGCCCAGTGGATAAACCACCGCGAATTTCTCACGCTCGGCGATGCGATTCATGCCGAGATCGGATTCGAACTCCTTGGCCGTTTGCACCGCGCCGTGCAAGGCAATCACCACCGGCACGGGCGCGGAGCGCAAGTCGGAGGGGAGAAAGAGCCGGTAGCTGCGTTTGACCCCGTTGACGACGAGATCCCGGATCTCGGTGGCGTCTGCCGTCCCGGTCCAAAATGCGAGCGCCAACGCAGCTAGGACGACAAGCCGCAGGGATTGCTGTCGCCGTTTCCCGGGCATGTGGCCGCGCGCCCCCGTGGGTGGGATTCAACAAGCGAGATTGTACCGCCGATTGATACCCGTGATCGCGATTCGCGACGATATTACGTCGCCCGATTCGATTTTGCAGGAGCCTAGTATGCCACGGGTGGCCCATTCGGCATGATCCGCCGGGCTGCACGCTTCCAACGACAGGATGCATTTGCGCATGGCTGCCATCTTGGTGCCGCCGCCGGGAGATCATTGCGGCGCGGCGAGCTTTCCGCTACTCAAGCTTTCCCGCCCGGTATCATCTCATGACCGAGATCAAGACCACCGTTGAACGTCCGCTGTCGCCGCATTTGCAGGTCTATCGGATGACCCTGACGATGGTCATGTCCGGCCTGCATCGGATCACCGGGGTGGCGCTCTATATCGGCACGCTCCTGCTCGTCTGGTGGCTGCTTGCCGCCGCCACATCCAAAAACTTCGATGTCGTCAACGGCTTTTTCGGGTCGTGGTTCGGGAGCCTGATCTTGTTTGGATACACTTGGGCGCTCCTTCATCATCTCATCGGCGGCGTGCGGTATCTAGTCTGGGATACCGGTCGGGGCTTGGGGCCCACTGAGCGCGAATTCTTCGCCTGGGTGACGATCGTAAGCTCGGTGACGCTTACGTTCATTGTCTGGATGCTCGGTTTCATGTTCAAAGGCTGAATGGAGCAGGACCATGCGCACATCTCTCGGCCGCGTTCGCGGGCTCGGCAGCGCCCGTTCCGGC
>JAUSIF010000127.1 GCA_030648135.1 Xanthobacteraceae bacterium | reverse complement strand
GGCCGTGTAGGTCGCCTGACCCTTCTCCGCCAGAACCTTGGTGATCGCCGCCGTCAGCGTCGTCTTGCCGTGGTCCACGTGTCCAATCGTCCCCACGTTGCAGTGCGGCTTCGTCCGTGCGAATTTTTGCTTGGCCATGGGCGTCGCTCTCTTATTATGACTGCGGCAAATCCTGGTTCGTCATTTTCCGTCTAGTCGTCCCGGCCTGGAGCGGGTGAAGGGAATCGAACCCTCGTCATCAGCTTGGAAGGCTGTTGCTCTACCATTGAGCTACACCCGCGAGAGCCGACGCCGGGGTGGCTGGTGGAGGGGGTTGGATTCGAACCAACGTAGGCTAAGCCAACGGATTTACAGTCCGTCCCCTTTAACCACTCGGGCACCCCTCCGGAGACTCCACCGTTTTTTGGGTCCACCGTGGATTGCATATAAGGCTGGGCGACAAATGGAAACGCCCCGCCGGAGGGGCAGGGATTCCGTTGCCGTTCTTATGGGGGACCGCTCGCCCCCCTGTCAAGCCGGAAGGCCTGGAATTGCCCGTCTTTGCGGGCTTTGGCCGGTTGCATGGGGCCTTCTCGCGAAAAATTGCCAAAGCCCGACCCCCGTGACAAGAACCCCCTGATGCGCGGGAAAAACTGGGGCGGCGGAGCCAAAAGCGGGCGCGAACGCCATCGCCGCCCGGCGGGTTCCGGCCGCCCGCGCCAAGGCCTGAGCGAACCGCGCCAACGCCCGGCCGGCGATCTTGTCCTCTTATATGGCTGGCACACGGTGCGCGCCGCTCTCGAAAATCCGGCCCGCCGCATCCGCCGGCTCTATGCCACCGAAAACGCAGCCCGCCGCCTCGCCGAGGCCGGCGTCGCGGCAAAAATCGCACCCGAAATCGTGCGCCCCGAGACGATCGCGGCCAAGCTCTCGCCCGACGCGGTGCACCAGGGTCTTTATGCCGAGGCCGATCCCCTCCCCGTTCCCGAGCTCGAGGACATCGCGCCGGGCGTCACCCTCGTGCTCGACCAGATCACCGACCCGCACAATTTCGGCGCCATCGTGCGCTCGGCCGCGGCCTTCGCCGTCTCGGCGATCGTGACCACCGCGCGCCACAGCCCCGACGCGAGCGGCGTGCTCGCCAAAAGCGCGTCGGGCGGGCTCGAGCATGTGCCGATCGTGCTGGTGCAGAACCTCGCCCGCGCCATGACCGAGTTGAAGGACCGCGGCTTTTTACTCGTCGGCCTCGACGAGGCGGGCGATATCGATCTCGCCGCGGCGCCGCTGCGCTCGCCGCTCGCGCTCGTGATCGGCGCCGAGGGCAAGGGCCTGCGCCAGCTCACGCGCGCGACCTGCGAGATAGTCGCGCGGCTCGATCTGCCGGGCGCGATCAAGAGCTTGAACGTGTCGAATGCGACGGCGCTCGCCTTGCTGCTGGCGACGCGGCAGCTGCAAAAAATTCAGGGCTGAGCTTAATTGGCCGGCTTGTGATGTTTCTGCCGGCTTTGTTTGCCCCGCCGGTCTTCCTTCGGCGCGTAGATGACGCTGGGCGGATCGAACGGCGCATAGACCGTCGGGTTCGGAGACGGCTCGGACTGGGTGCCCCAACTGCGGAAATAGGGCTCGGCCGGCACCGAGGGACCGAATTCGCGCGCCCGCGAACGATAGGCGCTGGGATCGTTGCGATTGGTCGGGAAGTAATAGCCGGGGCCGTAGCGCGACGCGTCGATGACATAGGGCCCTTCGACCCACGGCGTCACGTGTCCCGGCCGGTACAAGCCCCAGTCGCCATGGACGATCGCCCCGTCGGGCCGCTGCACCGGCAAGTGGTCGGCGCGCGTGGTGACAAGGGCGAGCACGAAAAACGACAACAACAGGAACAGGCCCAGCGCCCTGCGAACGATCACGGCGATTCTCCTGAATCAACCGATTTTCGCACCGGGAAGTGGGTGAACGGTTACCGTCCGATTACGATTTCGCGCTATGGTTTACGAGTTCCCGCGCCCTTGCGGCCTCGCACGGGCGCGGGCTAGGACGGCGATACGCGGAATGCCGGTTTAGCTCAGCTGGTAGAGCACCCGCCTTGTAAGCGGGAGGTCGCAGGTTCGATTCCTGCAGCCGGCACCACTCTTACTCCTCCTCCGCATTGCCCGAGGCTTAGCGCCGACGCCGGTCCGGGACCGCCCCGGTTACCGGGCGAGCCCTGACGGAATACTGACGGCATACTGGTCGGCAGAATGCCGTCCCGCCTACTTATGGCGGAAGCGGGGTGTGTAGACGAGCGGCGCCAAGTCTCGCTGGGTATCGCATTGCCAACGGAAATTCGAAAAGATTATTCTGATGCTCGATGACCCGGTCATCCGGGAAATCTCGGTTAAGTGAGGCCGAACGGAGGAATACGCCATGACCAATAAATTCACTAAGGTGGGAATGTTGTCGGCGGTTATATTGATTGTCTTCGCCGCTTCACCGGCGGCAGCAGAGGACCAAAATAAAGGGGCGAAGTCGGGCCAAAATTGCGCTGCGAAATGCGAAAATGAATTTCGAAATGATCGGTCGACTGGATATGGCATGCGCAAAAAAGCATGTTTTAACGCATGTAGAGCGGGTAATAAATAATCAAGGGGTCGCAGGGTCGAGTCCTGCAGCCGGCACCATCCGCCACCCGATCCTGACCAAGCCGGGGCCGCTGCGCCGCCCTCACTCCCTGAGATTGCGGATCAGGGCTCCGATGATGTTGGAGTAATCGTCGGTCCACGCCCGCTGGCCGGGATCGGGCGCCTCGACCGCCCAGTCGGGGGAAGCCGCCAGCGTCCCGAAGTCCGCATCGGTGCGCGCGACGGCCGTGACGGTCGCGGAAAATTTGTATTGATCGTCGTCGACATCTTGATCGTTTTCACCGCGATTGACCCGCGTGACGGCGGCGTTGGCCTGGGCGATGCCGGCGACCACGGAAGCCAGCTCCAGATGCCGGTTGGAGACGTGGATGACGACCAATCCGCGCCGGTCGATTTTCCTGAGGTAGATTTCCATCGCCTCCCGGGTCAACAGATGAATCGGGATGGCATCCGAGCTGAACGCATCGACGATGATGATGTCGTAGCGGTTGTCGGGGGCATCGGCGAGCGTGAGCCGCGCGTCGCCGAGGATGATCGACGCGTTGGGCGCGCAACTCGACAGGAAGGTGAAGCGGTTCTCGTCACGGCTGATCCGCACCACGGTACGGTCGATCTCGTAATAGTGCAGCATATCGCCGGCTTGGCTCAGGCAGGCGATCGAGCCGGTGCCGAGTCCGACGGCCGCGATGCGGATCGGCCCGCGCTTGCGCGCGCGCACCGCTTTGATCGCCTGACCGATCCCCGAATTCACGTGGTAATAGGTCAGCGGCTCCGGCCGGCCGGTGACGGGATTGCCTTTGTCGTTGCGGATGCGCTGGGCGCCGTGGATGGTCGTCCCATGCATCAGCACCCGATACTCGCCGTTCGCGGATTCGAAGATCTTGTTAACGCCGAAAAAGCTGCGCAGGGAAGTCACGCCCTTGCTGTCGCTATCGTAGATCCGGATGAACATGAACGTCAGCGCAATGATGACGGTGAATATCAATGTATCACGCGAAAACAAGATGGATACCGCGAGCAGCACCAGCACGATTCCGTTGTATGCGGTCGTGGCGAATTCGTAGCCGTAGGCGATGCGCGGAACCAACAGCAGTCCGGCGACGGCGAGGGCCGCGAGCCAGAATAGATTTGCGTAGCGCCCGCCCGGCATGGCGAGGCCCGGACGGCACAGAACGGCGAGCACGATGAGAAGCGGATATTCCGCCACCCAATTGAACGCATAAGGCGAGATCAGGCCCGCGAAAATCCCGCCGATCACGCCCCCGGCCGACATCCAGAGATAGAAGGCGGTGAGATGCTGCGCGGCCGGTCTGCGTCTGGCCAGCTCGCCGTGACAGACCATGGCCACCACGAAGAAGGTCAAGATATGAACGGCCAGAATGACGAAAATATATTTGACCAGGTCGAATACGATGATGGCGATCAGCGCAGCGATGAAGAACGGCTGCAGCTTGACGAAAATGGAATGCGGCAGGACGCGCTTGGTCTGAAACACGATGACGAAAGTCAAGAGATAGAGCGCGAGCGGGATCACCCACAACAGCGGCGCGGCGGCGACGTCGGTCGAGATATGCGCCGTCACCGCGATCATCAGCCCGGACGGAACCGCCGCCAACGCCATCCAGATCGCGGCGTCGCGTGCGCTCGGTGCCGCCTTCCTGCCGGCGCCGGCCCGGGTTCCCGACGGCATGGCATTCTTCGACCGCACCAAGAGCACGCCGCAAACGGCGATGAGCGCGATCAGTCCATAGAACAAGATCGACCAGAACCGGGTCTGATCGCCGAGCCGGGTCAGCGGCTCGATCACGAACGGATAGCTCAACAGCGCCAGGAAGCTGCCGATATTGCTCGCGGCATAGAGAAAATACGGATCCCGCGCCGATGGATGTCCGGTGCGCGCGAACCAGGCCTGCAACAGCGGCGCATTGGCCGAGAGCGCGAAGAACGGCAAGCCGATCGAGACCGCGAACAGCCCGATCAGCCAAAGCGCCTCGCCCTCGATAGGCGGCCGGCCCCAGCCGGTGGCGATCGCAAGCGGCAGCGCCAAGGTCGCCGAGAGCATCACCAGCACGTGCACCACGACCGATTGCCGGCCGGGCAGATGCCTCGTCAGAAAGTGCGCATAGGCGTATCCGGCGAGCAGCGTCGCCTGGAAAAAAACCATGGCGACCGACCAGACCGCGGGCGAGCCGCCGAGCTTGGGCAGCACCATCTTGGTGAACAGCGGCTGCACCGCGAACA
>JAUSIF010000340.1 GCA_030648135.1 Xanthobacteraceae bacterium | reverse complement strand
GCATCTCGGCGATCGGCCCGAGCGGGGTCATGGCGAGCGTAGCACCGTCGAGCAAGACGAAAACCGTGAGCTCGGTTCGTCACGGACGGGGTGCCACACCGAAAAGAACGTCCGCAATCGGGGGATCGTGGATCGGGTAATCGGTGTCCGCACACCAGGGCAACGCGGTGGCGACATCGTCCACCCCCAGGGCGGCGAGCTGGTGCGGCACACCGTCCCCGTACTCAATATGGCCTCTGCCCATGATGCCGACGACCAGCGGCCGCCCGTTGCGCCGCGCGCCGGCGATCGCCTCGGCCATGGCGCGGTCCCAGAACAGCTGGGCGCGGACGAAACGCTCGAACGCTTCCGAATCCGCGCGGGCCTCCTCACCAGCGCCCGGGTGCTGCTTAAACCACTCGAACAGGCGGTCGCGATAGGACGCAGAGGCCGGCGCCGGATCGTCGACGTCCTCCCGCTCGCCCCGCGAGACAGCGGCGAATCCCTGCGCCGCAACCCGACGGTTCGTCGCCCGGTCGACATTGAGCGCCAGCATCGGCAAGCGATGCATGCGGGCGAAATGGAACAGCGGAAGGTAAAGTTCGCCGGCGATGCCCCAGATCTGCGGCCAATCGACCTCGCGCAGGAAGGTGGTTTCGTTCAGTTCGCCCCTGGACCAGCGGTCGAGTACCGGCTGGACGCGCCGCGGGAACATCTCGAAGCCGAGGACCATGTCGGGTCGGTGGCTGAACAGCGCGGCGATCGTGTGGAGCTGCCAATGATGGTGCTCCGCCTCGTCGTGCGACTCGCCGAGTAGCACGACCCCGCGCTTGGCGAGCGCCACGAGCACGTCGTCTGGTTTTTCGTTGCTTCCGGGATAGACCCAGGCGCCCACAGGCACGCGGCGGCCGGACTGCGCGGCGCGGATACCGGTCAATGGCGGCCGCAATCGCATCCGCCTCAATGCGGACTGCTGAACCGCCCATGCTGCGCGTGCGGCATCAACCTGCAGAACTCGGGGCCAGCCATGTGGATGAGGGTGGCGTGATCGCCGCCCTCGAAATAGACGTCGGACTGCTCGGCGATGCTGTCGTCGATGACGGTCTCGATCCCATAGGCTTCGCCGATCGGCGGCACGGCGCCGGGCGTGCAGTCCGGGAACAGCCACGCGATCTCGTCCTCCGTAGCCAAGGCGAGATTCTCGTTGAGCCAGTTTTTCAGCGTCTTCCATTCCAGGTGTTGCGACGCCGGCAGCACGGCGAGAAGATAGCCTTTCTTGTTCTTCAGCACGACGGCTTTTGCCAACTCATTGGCCGAGACGTGCGAGGCTTTCGCCGTACGCAGCGACGATTCTGTCGGCGCATGCGGCAGCACGTCGTATGGGCTGCCGGATCTGTCCAAATATTGTTCAAGCGTGAGAGCGGTTGCCATGACCTATCCTCCCTCTCAAGAATGCAAAGCGTTCGCGCGACCGATCATCGAATTCCCAGAAATGTTGAGATTGGAAATCTGGAATTGCATTGCGATAGATCAAAAGTGGTAATGCGGCATTACCGCGCGGGCCGTGATTGTCTATGATGGCTGCGATCCAACGCGCTCGCGGCCATTCCCGGAGCTGAATCGATGCCCGCCTTCATTTGCACCGCCTGCGGCACGCAGTATTCGCCCAGCGATAGCGCGCCGCGGCAGTGCACGATCTGCGCGGAAGAGCGGCAATATGTTCCGCCCAACGGACAAGGCTGGACGACGCTGGAGCTGCTCGCCGCCGGCCATACCAACGCAACCCGCGAATACGAGGCGGGCGTGATCGGCATCGGGACCGAGCCGTCCTTCGCGATCGGCCAACGCGCGCTGCTCATTCGCACGCCCGATGGAAATATTCTGTGGGATTGCATCGCAATGCTCGACGCCACGACCGTCACCATGATCAAGGGGCTCGGCGGCCTGAGCGCCATCGGCATATCGCATCCGCATTTTTATACGACCATGGTCGAATGGAGCCGCGCCTTCGGCGGTATCCCGATTCATCTGCATGCCGATGACAAGAAGTGGATCATGCGGCCCGATCCGTCGATCAAGCTTTGGAGCGGCGAAACGCTGAAGCTTTTGCCGGACGTGACGCTGATCCGTTGCGGCGGACATTTTGCCGGCGGCTCCGTGCTGCATTGGGCCAAGGGCGCCGGCGGCCGCGGCGTGTTGTGCTCGTCGGATATCGCGGCGGTGACCACGGACCGGAAGTTCCTCAGCTTCATGCGCAGCTATCCGAATTTCATCCCGCTTTCCGCCAAGCAGGTGGCGCGAATCGGCGCGGCGCTGGAGCCGTTCGCGTTCGACGTGATCTATGGGCATTATTTCGATCGGGTGATCGCGGCCGGCGCGAAACGAATTCTAGCCGTTTCGGTCAAGCGCTATGTCGATGCGGTCGGCGGCGCGTACGATGACGCGTGAGGCGTTCAGCGTCCGGTCGGATTGGAATCCGAAGCGGGTGCTGAGGCGATCATTTCACCGCTGCGCGGCTGGTGGATAACAACCAGGGCCGCGAGAACGAA
>JAUSIF010000331.1 GCA_030648135.1 Xanthobacteraceae bacterium | reverse complement strand
TTTTAAAGTCGGCGCCCGCAGCGAGAAAGGTGACCCTACATGCCCGATGTGGCGAAAGAGATAATGAAGATCATCGCCGACAAGAAGGGCAGGGATTACGGCTCGCTGAATTTGTCGGACCCGCTCGATGAACTGGGCCTGGACTCACTTGCGGTGGTCGAATTAATATTCGTGATCGAGGAAAAATTCGACGTCGAGATTCCAATCAACGCGAACTCCGAGATCAAGGCCAAAACCGTCGCCGATGTCATTCAAACGGTCGAGGGACTCATCGCCGCCAAGGCGGGTTTGGCTTGAACAGGGTCGTCGTCACCGGATTAGGCGTAGTCTCGCCGATCGGGCAGACGGTGGGGAATTATTGGGCCGGCTTGATTGCGGGCCATTCGGGTCTCGCGCCCCCGACGTTTGCGCCGGCCGTGCAAGTGAACACCAAGCTCGTCGGCCAAGTTAAAGATTTCGACCCGGCGGCGCATTTCGATCCGCAGCGGGTCGGTTTGCTCGATCGGGTGTCGCAGTTTGCCGTCGTTGCCGCGCGCCAGGCGCTGGCGCAATCGGGGCTATCGCTACGCGACGGGCTCGCCGAGAGGACCGCCGCGATCATCGGTACGGGATCGGGCGGTCACACCACCGTGGATGACAGTTTCCGCCGGCTGTATGCGGAAGGCGCCACGCGCCTGAACCCGCTCACCATTCCAAGAGCGATGATGAGCGCGGCGGCGAGCCAAGTTTCATTGTACTGCGGCACTAAAGGCCCCGCCTATGCGGTCGCCAGTGCCTGCGCCTCGGCGACACACGCCATCGGCCAGGCATTTCATTTGCTGAGGGCTGGCGGCGCGACCTGTGCCGTTTGCGGCGGCACCGAGGCCAGCATCACCTTCGGCGCATTGAAGGGCTGGGAGGCGATGCGGATCATGGCGCCAGATGCCTGCCGGCCGTTTTCCCGGGATCGGAAAGGAATGGTGATCGGGGAAGGAGCGGGGATGTTGGTTCTCGAGACGTTGGAACACGCGCGGGGAAGAGGCGCTGAGATTCTTGCGGAGATCGTCGGTTTTGGCATGAGCGCCGACTCTAAAGATCTGACCGCGCCCGACCCGAGCGGGATGGCGCGAGCGATAAACGCGGCACTAGCGGATGCCGCTTTGGCTCCGGACATGATCGACTACGTCAACGCCCATGGGACTGGAACCGTCGCCAACGATGAAGCGGAGACGGCAGCATTGCATATGAGCTTCGGTGGTCATGCGCGGCGATTGACCGTGTCTTCCACGAAATCAATGGTCGGCCATGCTCTCGGGGCCGCCGGCGCACTCGAACTCGTCGCCGTCGTGATGGCATTGTGCGACGGCGTTATTCCCCCGACCATAAATTACCTTGGTCCGGATCCGGCCTGCGATCTCGATTACGTGCCGAACGAGGCACGCCAGCTGCCGGTTGCTGCGGCGCTTTCCAATTCTTTCGCTTTCGGTGGCCTGAACGCCGTGATAGCGGCTCGCAAATTCACATGCTGAAAGTTGTGCGATCTCGATAATTTCCGCTGTTGGCACCACACGGACATTCTACGCACCGAGATATTCACGGCTCGAAATTCGCGCTTGACATTCCGCGCAACTAGGAATATATTCACTATAACCCTGCCCATGCGAGGGCGCGCTCATGAGGCACCTTGAACGTGGGGTGGGGCCGGCGCCCGCTGTTTCCGCATGCCGCGGGAGCACCGGGAGGCCTCGGGTAGCCGTCCGTGGGCACTACGACCCGCTGCCTTCAATGGCTGGACGGGGGTCGCGCGAGCCGGCGCGAAAGCGCGGGCGCTAGGGTCCAGCGGAGCCGGGCCGCCGATCGCCGGAAGTATGGCCCCGGGGTGCGAAAAATCGCCAGCAAATAGGTTTGCGCAAACTGCGTAAACTTGTTTGCGCTGGTGGAGCGCCGAAAGGCGACGCGCCCCCGCAAGGAGGCGCAACGGAAGACTGTGCGCCGATCGGCGCTCCATCCCCTCGCATTCTTGTGTGGGGGAAGCGGAACAAAGCTCGGGGCGAAAGCCGCCCGCGAGAACGATCGTTCACGTCATTCCGGGCGAGCGACGCGGAACGCGTCGCGAGGCCCGGAATCCATGAACACCGCGCGGAGGGACTTCGCACCGACTGCGTTCATGGATTCCGGCCCTCGCGCTTCGCGCTCGGCCGGAATGACAAAATGGAAACACCGCGAAAACAAGGTAGGCTATTCGAAAATGGAACCGCAAGACCGGCAGACGGCGTTCTCGGGCACGGGCGAGGTGAAGGACGGCCTCGGCTTCGACCGCGCCCGCCTGGAGGCGTTTCTTGCCGCGCGGCTCAAGGATTTTTCCGGCCCGCTGCAACTGGCCCAGTTCAAGGGCGGACAGTCGAACCCGACCTATCTCTTGACCACGCCTTTGCTTCGCTACGTGTTGCGGCGGAAGCCGCCGGGGAAACTGCTCCCCTCCGCCCACGCCGTCGACCGCGAGTTCCGCGTGCTCTCGGCGCTCTATCCGAAAAAATTTCCGGTGCCCGAGCCGCTGCTCTTTTGCGGCGACGACAGCGTGATCGGCACCGCCTTCTATGTGATGGCGCATGTGCAGGGCCGGGTGTTTTGGGAGCCGGCGATGCCGGACGCCGCTCCCGGCGAGCGCCGTGCCGTCTATGACGCCATGAACGCGACGCTCGCCCGGCTGCATGCGTTCGAGCCGGCCGCGCTCGGGCTTTCCGACTTCGGCAAGGGCGAAAACTATGTCGCGCGCCAGATCGCGCGTTGGACCGAGCAATATCAAGCCTCGAAGACCGAGGAGATCGTGGAAATGGAGCGGCTCGCGCGCTTTCTGCCGAAAAATCTGCCGCCGCCCGCGCCCGCGCGCCTGGTGCATGGCGATTATAGGCTCGACAATCTGATCATCGATTTGAGCAGCCCGAGCGTCGCCGCCGTGATCGACTGGGAACTCTCGACGCTCGGCGATCCGCTCGCCGATTTCACCTATCATCTGATGCCCTGGGAAATGCCCCGGTTCGAAAGCGGCACGGGATTCGGCAGCCTCGCCGATTGCGATCTCGCGGCGCTCGGCATTCCCGCTCGCGACGCCTATGTGGAATCCTATGCCGCGCGCACCGGTCTCGATCCGCGCCCGCAACTCGATCTCTATCTCGCCTATAATTTCTTCCGCCTCGCCGCCATCACCCAGGGCATCGTCGGGCGGGCGCGCGACGGCACCGCCGCCAATCCGAATGCCGCAGTGATGTCGCGCGCGGTGCGCCCGCTGGCGGAGACCGCCTGGCGCTTCGCCTGCCGCGCGGGAGCGCGCTGAAAATGCCGCGCGGCGGCGGGCCCACGATCGCGCTCGCGCTCGGCGCCGGCGGCGCGCGCGGCCTCGCCCATATCGCGGTGCTGGAAGCGCTCGACGAAATGGGCTTGCGCCCCGCCGCGATCGCCGGCGTATCGATCGGCGCGCTGATCGGGGCGGCTTATGCGGCCGGCATGTCGGGGCGCGAAATCCGCGCGCAGGCGACCGCGCTCCTGCACGATCGCGGCGAAGTGATGCGGCGGCTGTTGGCGATCCGCGTCGGGCGCGTCGCCGATTTGCTCGCCACCGGCAATCCGATGCTGGTGAACGCCGAAGGCTTCATCGAGCAATTCCTCCCTAAAGAAATCCCGGCCCGTTTCGAAGAGCTACAGACGCCGCTCGCGGTGGTGGCGACCGATTTCTGGCAGCGCAAGGAAGTGATTTTTAGCGCGAGAGAGCTCAGGCCCGCGCTCGCGGGCTCGCTCGCCATCCCCGCGCTGCTCAGGCCGGTCGAGCACGACGGGCGAATCCTGGTCGACGGCGGCGCGGTCAATCCGCTGCCGTTCGATCTGCTGCGCGGTGCGGCGGACATCGTCGTCGCGGTCGACGTGACCGGCGGGCCGGCCGGACCCAATCCGACCGTGCCCGATCCGTTCGAGGCGTTGTTCGCGACGCTTGCGGTGATGTCGCACGCGATCATCGCCGAGAAACTGAAAAGCGGCGCGCCCGATCTCTTGTTGCGGCCGAAGGTCGATGCCTTCGCCATGCTCGATTTCTTCCGCATCAGCGCGATCTTGCGGGCGGCGGAGCCGATCAAGGAGGAGCTGAAGCGTCAACTTGGCGCGCGGCTCGATCGATGATTTCAGCGCCGCGCGGCGAAGAAATTCTTCAGCAGGGTGCTAGCGCGGGTCTCGCCGATGCCGCCATAGATTTCCGGGCGATGGTGGCAGGTCGGCTGGGCGAAAAAACGCACGCCCGATTCCACCGCGCCGCCCTTGGGAGCCACGGCGCCGTAATAGAGCCGGCGGATGCGCGCGAACGAGATCGCCGCCGCGCACATGGCGCAGGGCTCGAGCGTGACATAGAGATCGCAATCGAAAAGGCGTTCCCCGCCGATGCTTTGCGCGGCGGCGCGCAGGGCCAAAAGTTCGGCATGGGCGGTCGGATCCTTTTGGGCGAGCGTGCGATTGCCGGCGCGGGCCACGATCTCGCCCGCGCGCACGACCACGCAGCCGACCGGCACCTCGCCTTTGCCACCGGCCGTTTCCGCCTCGTCGAAGGCAAGCTCCATGAAATTCGGTTCCGCCAAAGCTCGTCTCCGCCATGCCTTCGTGCTAGGCGCGGTCTCGTCCGCAACCCGCTCGACCTCGCACGGACCCCGATGGCCCGCAAGCCGCAGCAAAAGGGCGAACGCATCGCCAAGGTGATCGCCCGCGCCGGGCTCTGCTCGCGCCGCGAGGCGGAGACCTGGATCGCGGCCGGCCGCGTCGTGGTCAACGGCAAGCCGCTCACGAGCCCGGCCTGCAACGTGGCTCCTGGCGACGCCGTCATGGTCGACGGCAAATCCCTGCCCGCGCGCGAACGCACCCGGCTTTTTCGCTATCACAAGCCGTCCGGCCTGATGTCCACCAACCGCGACCCGCAGGGACGGCCGACGCTCTATGCGACGCTGCCGCGCAACTTGCCGCGCCTCGTTTCGATCGGACGGCTCGATCGCAACAGCGAGGGGCTCTTGTTGCTCACCAATGACGGCGGCTTGAAGCGCGTGCTTGAATTGCCCGCGACCGGCTGGCTGCGCCGCTACCGAGTGCGCGCGCATGGGCGCACGACCCAGGATGCGCTCGACCAGCTTTCCCGCGGCGTCACCGTCGAGGGCATCGCCTATGGGCCGGTCGAAGCCAAACTCGACCGCGAGCAGGGCGCGAACCTCTGGCTCACCGTGGCCTTGCGCGAAGGCAAGAACCGCGAGGTGAAGAACGTGCTGGGCTCGCTCGGGCTCACGGTGAATCGGCTGATTCGAATTTCCTATGGCCCGTTCCAGCTCGGCGAGCTCAAGCCGGGCGCGGTCGAGGAAGTGAAGTCGCGCACGCTGCAGGAACAACTCGGCGAAAAGCTCGCGCACAGCGCCGGCTGCGATTTCTCCGCCCCCCTGCGCGAGCGGGAAAGCGAGGCGCCGGCAGCGCCGAAGAAGCCGCCTGCGCGCGGGAGGCTGCGTCCGCGCGCGGCGAGGCGCTGATGCGCATCGTCGCCGGACGCCTGCGCGGGCGCGCGCTCAAGAGCCCCGTCTCCGCCGCGATCCGGCCGACCGCGGACCGGCTGCGCGAGGCGATCTTCAACGTGCTCGTCCACGCCTATGGCGATCCCATCACCGACGCCCGCGTGCTCGATCTTTTCGCCGGCACCGGCGCGCTCGGGCTGGAAGCGCTGTCGCGCGGCGCCGGATTCGCCTTGTTCGTTGAGGAGGCGGCCGAGGCGCGCGCGCTCATCCGCGAGAATGTCGAGGCCCTCGGGCTCACCGGCGCTACGCGCATTTTCCGGCGCGACGCGAGCAAGCTCGGGGACGCGAAGCCGATCGAGCCGTTCACGCTCGTGTTCTGCGATCCGCCCTATGGTCAGGGCCTTGCCGAGCGGGCGCTTGCGGGCGCGCGCGCAGGAGGCTGGCTCGCGCCCGGCGCGCTCATTGTGGTGGAGGAAGCGAGCGAGTCCGGCTTCACGCCGCCCGCGGGATTCGGGGAACTGGAGAGGAGGCGCTATGACGATAGCGAAATCGTCATTCTGCGTGGCTAGACCGCGATCGATTGAGATTGAACCGGGATCGCGGTCCAGCTTTTTGCTTGAGCATGATCTTTTCCGACCTTCCTTCGCCCGCCGAAGCGGGCTTCGCGAAGGCGGGAAACCGGTTCCCACTTTTCGGGATCATGCTCTAGCGCCGTCCGAACAGCTTCTCGATGTCGGCGAGTTTCAGCTCGATATAAGTCGGGCGGCCGTGATTGCACTGGCCGGCATAATCGGTCGCCTCCATCGCGCGCAACAGCGCGTTCATCTCCTCGGGCTTGAGACGGCGGCCGGCGCGCACCGAGCCGTGGCAGGACATGGAAGAGGCGACCGCGAGCACGCGCCGCTCCAGGGGCAGCGAGGCGTCCCATTCCGCCATGTGCTCGGCGAGGTCACGGACCATCCCTTGCGCATCGACCTCGCCCAGCATCGAGGGCGTCTCGCGCACCGCCACCGCGCCGGGGCCGAAGGCCTCGATCGAGAGCCCGAAGCGCGCGAGCTCTTCGGCCCGCGCCGCCAGCCGGCCCACGTCGGCCTCGTCCAATTCGACGATCTCGGGAATGAGCAGGATCTGTCGCGCCACGCCGGTGTTGCCGAGCGCCGCCTTGATCCGTTCATACACCAGTCGCTCATGCGCGGCGTGCTGATCGA
>JAUSIF010000327.1 GCA_030648135.1 Xanthobacteraceae bacterium | reverse complement strand
GTATGGCAGAACTCCTGCTGCACCGTACGGCCCTGCAGGAATTGCAGATCATCGATGACCAGGGCATCGATGCCGCGCAGCGCTTCCTTGAAGGCGATCGCGGACTGATTCTTGAGCGCGGCGACGAAGCCATACATGAATTTTTCGGCCGTCATATAACGGAAGCGCCGCCCGCTCGCCTCCCCGGCCCAGGCGATCGCCTGCAGGAGATGGGTCTTGCCGAGCCCGACCGCAGCATGGACATAGAGCGGATTAAAGCGCGCGCCGGCGCCGGGTTCGGCTTCTGCGACCTGACGCGCCGCCGCGTGGGCAAGCGCATTCGAGCGGCCGACGAGGAAGGTCGAAAAGGTGAGCCGAGGGTCGAGCGGAGAGCCGCCCGGACCTTCGGTGCGGATTGTGGCAAACATGCTCGCGGGGTTTGCCGGTCGCGCGGTGCCGACAGATTTGCCGACTGCGGTAGCAGTGCCGGCAACGAGACCGGCTTTTGGCGACAATCCGATCGCACGTGTCGTCGCCGTGC
Source organism: Xanthobacteraceae bacterium (assembly GCA_030648135.1). Lineage (GTDB taxonomy): Bacteria > Pseudomonadota > Alphaproteobacteria > Rhizobiales > Xanthobacteraceae > JAUSIF01. Next base: position 3,337 of record JAUSIF010000327.1, on the reverse strand, counting down.
GCACCACGAGGTCGATCCGCCGTATCTCCGGTTGCTCGCTGCGCCAGAGCGTGAGCAGACGGTCGTTATAATGGGACTGAATCCAGTTGCGCAGGAAACGCGTAGGCACCGACAGGCGGACGCTATCGGCCGCGCAATTCTCCAGCGTGATGCTGGTAAACCAGCTGGTATAGACGTCCTCGCCGACCTCGACACGCAGGCGACGGCAAACCCTGTCCCAGCGCAGGGTATCGTTGTCGGGCATCTCTTGCCTCGGCCCCTGCTGCGAAACGGCCATTGCGGACTCCGAAGGCGCGAATGCGGCGGGGATCAATTCCGATACAATCCCATTCGGCGCATTCCGCGCCGAAATCGCCCGCACACGTCGAAAATGAAGGGGGAAGTTCAGAACGCCTGAGAAAAATCCGGCCGTCGTGGCGGTCCCGCGGCAAGGCTATATGTTCGTGATGCCCGGTCGCGCCCATTTACCGGCTCACCGAGGGCGCCGCGCGCGATTCGCCACGCGCACCCATATAAAAAGTCCGGCATCGTTGCAAACGACTCGGACCTATCTCGTCCACTCTCGATCATGACCGCCCCGCTCGCCGCCCGACTCAGCCGAGCGGCGTTGTTGTTTCTTTGACCGTTATCCAGAAAACGCACTCGATCGTCCGGTGAGCCTCACTCAGATCCGGCCGTACGAGACAAACTCGAGGTTCGCGACTCTAGAAACTGTACGCAACGAAACGGCGATTAACTGATATCCGACCATGATGCGCCCCAGCTCATCGACGATGAGTTACAGACCTTAGATCATCTGTTGAACGTCCGAGGAACGTCCCGGAAGCGAAATCAACGATACACAGCACCCATATGGGGCGCAACGGGTTTCGTTTCACAAACCGTTACGTGGATAGTGTCCGCAAAGTTTTTGAGTTCGAGCGGCGCTTTCGTCGAGTCGGCAAATCTCTGACGACGCTCGGAGAATCTTCGACGATGCCGGTTCCATCCATGACGATCGCGTGACGACTCTGCCTTAATTTGTTTTCGCGCCTTGATGGGCGGGCGCAGGGAAAATTTGAAGTCCACCTGTTCGCTTGGGCCGCAAGTTTCTGGACGCGTTCGGATTTTTTTGAGTGGTCGAGGCACGTAACCCCCTCACAACTTTTTCGGCGGCACGTGCGTGCCCTTGCGTCGTGTACGCGAGGACGGCGCCGAGGTGCCGTTTTCGAAAATCAAGGCGACGTTGCGGCAAAAAAACGCCGCTCGAACGACAAAACCCGGCGTCATGCCGGGTCCGTGCGCGCGAAAAGAGATAAATGGCGTCAGGCGCCGAGCTTTCGCACCCGTTTTACCAGCCGAGAGACCTTCCGCGAGGCGGCGTTGCGGTGGATCACGCCCTGCTGCGCCGCGTGCATGATCTCGGGCTCGGCCGTGGCGAGCGCCGCTTGTGCCTTCTTGGCGTCGCCGGCGGCGATCGCATCCTCGACCGTGCGCACGAAGTTGCGCATGCGCGAGCGCCGCTCCTTGTTGACCTCGGTGCGATGCGGAATTTTACGTGCGGCTTTTTTCGCCGAAGAGGTGTTGGCCATCTCGTTCGTTCTGATCCGCGAGCAGCGGACGCTTTCGGCCGCTGTCGATCGCCGGTTTCGACAATTCGACGCGGCGACCAGAAGGCCGCCGCGACGGAGCGGACCATAGTCGGCCCCTCCCGGCCCGTCAACGGAGCAAACGGCGGTCTCAGCGGTGCTCGAAATCGGGGGGCCGCTTCTCGACGAAGGCCGCCATGCCTTCCTTCCGGTCCGCGATCGCAAACATGGAATGAAACAGCCGCCGTTCGAAACGGATGCCTTCGGCGAGCGTCGTCTCATAGGCCCGGTTGATGCTCTCCTTGGCCATCATGGCGATGGGGAGCGACATGCCGGCAATGGTCTCGGCCGTCTTCAAGGCCTCCTCCCGGAGCTGTGCCACCGCTACCACGCGGGCGACGAGGCCCGATCGCTCGGCCTCCTCGGCCCCCATCATGCGCCCGGTGAGGATGAGATCCATGGCCTTGGCCTTGCCGACGATGCGGGTGAGGCGTTGGGTCCCGCCGGAACCCGGCATGACGCCCAACTTGATCTCGGGCTGTCCGAACTGGGCATTGTCGGCGGCGATGATGAGGTCGCACATCATGGCGAGCTCGCAGCCGCCGCCGAGCGCATAGCCCGCGACCGCCGCCACCACCGGCTTGCGGAACCGCGACAGCCGCTCCCACGAGGAGATGAAATCGTCGAGATAGACCGCGGGATAGGAGAAGTTCTGCATCTCCTTGATGTCGGCGCCGGCGGCGAAGGCCCTGTCGGAGCCGGCAAGCACGACGCAGCCGATCGCGGGATCGGCCTCGAAGACGTCGAGCGCCCGGCCGAGTTCGGCGATGAGCGCGGCATTGAGCGCATTGAGCGCCTTCGGCCGGTTGAGCGTCACCACTCCGACCCGGCCGCGCGTCTCGACCAGAATGTTGTCGTAAGCCATAGGGAAATCCTCCTCCCCCCGTTGCTAACGGAGGGAGTTCGCTTCCGCAATCGCGGCTCAGCGCTGGCAGACCGGACAATAGAAAGAGGAGCGACCGGCCTGGACGATGCGGCGGATTTTCCCGCGGCAGCCGCGACGCGGGCAAGGCTTTTCTTCCCGATCATAGACTTTGAAGGCGTGCTGGAAGAGACCCGACTCGCCGTCGGCCTTCACATAGTCGCGCAAGCTTGAGCCGCCGGCGGCGATGGCCGCGCGCAACACCTCCTTGATCGCCGTTACGAGCTTTCCGGCCTGGGGCGTCGGTGCACCGGCCCGGCTCGCGAGGATGCCGGCCCTTCGTTTAGGCGAGAGGCGGGCGCGATGCAGCGCCTCGCATACATAGATATTGCCAAGGCCGGCGACGACGCGCTGGTCGGAGAGCGCGGCCTTGAGGCTCGTCTTCTTTGCGGCGCAGGTGCGGGCGAGAAAGGCGGCGTCGAAGGATGAATCTAGAGGCTCGGGGCCGAGATTGCGGATGAGCGGATGCGTTTCCAGCTCGGCCCGCTTCACCATCAGCATGGCGCCGAACCGGCGCGGGTCGTTGAAGGTGACGGAGGTACCCGAGGCGAGATGAAAGACCACATGGTCGTGGGTTGAATCTTTCGAACGCGGATGCTGGAAGCCTGCGGGTGTTTTCTGCTCGCTCGCATGCGCAATGCGGAATGAGCCCGACATGCCGAGATGCATGATCAGCACCTCGTCATGATCGAGCTCGGCGAGGAGATATTTCGCCCGCCGCCTAAGCCGGACGATCCTGCGCCCGCGCAAGCGCTCGGCGAAGCGGGCGGGCAGCGGCCAGCGCAGG
>JAUSIF010000321.1 GCA_030648135.1 Xanthobacteraceae bacterium | reverse complement strand
CGTCGCGCGCGGCGAAGTACGGCTCGTTCGCGGCCACCAGCGGCAGGCCCTTGCCGAAGGCGAGATCGATCAGCACCGGCTCGGCCAGGCGCTCGCTCTCCAGACCATGCCGTTGCAGCTCCACATAGAGCCGGTTCGCATAGATCGAAGCGAGGCGGTCGAGCCGCGCCAGAGCGAGCTCGGGCCGGCCCGCGGCGATCACGCCGTCGATCGGCCCCTCGGGACCGCCGCTGAGCGCGAGCAGACCCTCGTTACGCTCCGCCAGCCAATCGAGCCTGACATGGGGCGCTTCGCTCTCGGCCACCTCGAGGAAGCTCCTGGAGACGAGCGCCATCAGGTTGCGATAGCCCGCCTCGTTCGCGGCGATGAGGACGATGCGCTGGGGCCGCTGCGGCCGGTGCGACCCGCCATTCTTGCCCTGGGGCTCGTCGGCAAAATCGACCGCGAGCGCGCAGCCCACGATCGGCTGGATCCCCGCCGCCGCCATCTTTTCCGAAAATTCCAGCGCGCCGAACAGGTTACCGCTGTCGGTCAAGGCCAGTGCGGGTTGCCGGTCGGCCTTCGTTAGCTCCGCCAGCCGCGCGATCGGGAGCGCCCCTTCCAGGAGCGAGAACGACGAATGGACATGGATATGGACGAAGCCTGCGTCCGCCACGGCGACTCTCCCGATTCCCGAATGCGCCATGGTGAAGCCGGGACGGGTCACAGTCCACCCGCTGGACGGATTTCGATTTCGCCTGTGGACGGCGGTGATTCAGCCGAGGTCGATCACCTGGCCGTCCTTGATCGTCACCCGCCGGCTCATGCGCGAGGCCAGCTCGAGATTGTGGGTGGCGACGATGGCGGCGAGCTCGGTGGCCTGCACCAGCTTCGCCAGCGTGTCGAATACGCGATTGGCCGTATAGGGATCGAGGTTCCCGGTCGGCTCGTCGGCCAACAGGATGCGGGGAGCATTGGCGACCGCGCGCGCGATGGCGACGCGCTGCTGCTCGCCGCCGGAAAGCTCGGCCGGGCGATGATTGAGCCGCTCGGCGAGACCGAGGAAGCCCAGGAGCTCGCTCGCACGCCGGCGCGCCTCGCTCTTGCCGAGGCCGCGGATCATCTGCGGCAGCATCACGTTCTCGATCGCCGAAAACTCCGGCAACAGATGATGAAACTGGTAGACGAAGCCGATCTCGGAGCGGCGGATGGCGGTGCGTTCGGAATCGGCCAGCTGCGTGGTGGCGCGTTCGCCGATATAGACCTCGCCGGCGTCCGGATGCTCCAACAGTCCCGCGATATGCAGGAGCGTCGACTTGCCCGCGCCCGAAGGCGCGATCAGCGCCACCGACTCGCCCGGCCAGACCGCCAGCGTCGCCCCATTGAGAATGACAAGCGTCGCCTCGCCCTGAACGTAACGCCGTTCGATGGCTTCGAGCTGCAAGACGGGCGGAGTGTTCATGCACTCACTCGTAGCGTAGCGCCTCGACCGGATCGAGCCGCGCCGCCCGCCAGGCCGGATAGACCGTCGCAAGGAAGGATAGCACCAGCGCCATGGTCACCACCGCGGCGGTCTCGTTGGAATCCATGTCGGCCGGAAGCTTGCTCAGATAATAGAGTTCCGGCGAGAACAGCTCGGTCGCCGTCAGCCAGGAGATGAAGCGGCGGATCTCCTCGATGTTGAGGCAGACCGCGAGGCCGAGGCCGAAGCCGACCAAGGTGCCGACCACGCCGATGCTCGATCCGGTGATGAGGAAGATGCGCAGCACCGCCCCCCTGGTCGCTCCCATGGTGCGCAGGATGGCGATATCATGGCCCTTGTCCTTCACCAGCATGATCAGGCCGGAGATGATGTTGAGCGCGGCGACCAGCACAATCAGCGTGAGGATCAAAAACATCACATTGCGCTCGACCTGCAGCGCGTTGAAGAAGGTGGCGTTGCGCTGGCGCCAGTCGACCAGGAAGATGGAACGCTCGGCGGCATCGTTGATGAGACGGCGGAAGCGGTCGACCGCGTCGGGATTGTCGACATAGACCTCGATCGCGCTGACGTCGCCGGCCCGATTGAAATAGGCCTGCGCCTCGACGAGCGGCATGAACACGAACACGGAATCGTATTCCGACATGCCGATCTCGAACACCGCGGCGATCTTGTAGGCCTTGATGCGCGGCGTCGTGCCCATGGGCGTGACCGCGCCGCGCGGCGCCACCAGCGTGAGCTGATCGCCGGCGCGCACCGACAACTGGTCGGAGAGCCGCTTGCCGATCACGACGCCCTGGCCGTCGTCGAAGCCCTCGAGCGTTCCGGAACGAAGATTCGTCGCGATCGACGGCAAGCGTTTCAGATCCGCCTCGCGCAGGCCGCGCACCAGCACGCCGCCGGCATGGAACGGCGAGGAGGCGAGCGCCTGGCCTTCCACCAGCGGCACCGCCAGCTTGACGCCCTTCACGCCGGCGACCCGCTCGGCCACCGCCGCGAAATCGGTGAGCGGCGACTCGATCGGCTGAATCAACAGATGGCCGTTGAGACCGAGGATCTTGGTGAGCAATTCCTTGCGGAAGCCGTTCATCACCGCCATGACGATAATGAGCGTCGCCACCCCCAGCGTGATGCCGAGGAAGGAGAAGCCAGCGATGACCGAGATGAAGCCCTCTTTGCGGCGCGCGCGCAGATAGCGCAGCGACAGCATCCATTCGAAGGCCGAGAAGGGTAAGGTGCCGTTTCTCGCGCTCATTGGTTTTCCTGACGCCCCCTCAGCCCGCAAGTCTGTTCACTGCTTCGGCCGGCGCGAGGAGTTCGCGCTCGCCGCCGGCGCGGCGCTTCAATTCGACCTTGCCCGCGGCCAAGCCCTTCGGCCCCACCAAGAGCTGCCAGGGCAAGCCGATCAGATCCATGGTCGCGAATTTCGCCCCCGCGCGCTCCTCCGAGTCGTCATAGAGTACTTCGATTCCGCGCGCGGCGAGTTCACGATAGAGTTTCTCACAGGCGGCGTCGGTGGCGACGTCGCCCTGCTTGAGATTCAGCA
>JAUSIF010000311.1 GCA_030648135.1 Xanthobacteraceae bacterium | reverse complement strand
GCGCGATCTGCGCGCGGATTTGGGCGTCCGTGAAGGCGCGCTCGCGTTGGAGCGGCTCGAGGCGCGGCTGCCGGGGCGCGGGTCGATCAAGGCAACCGGTACGGGGTCCGGCAGCGAGACTTTTTCCGGCGACGTCAGCCTCGAAGCCGAGGATTCCGCGGCGTTCGCGCGCTGGCTCACCGGGGCCGCATCCGCGTCCATCGAAGAGAACGGCCCGCTGCGCGTCGGCGGGCGGGTCGAGTTCAAGCCGCCGCGGTTTGCCATCGACAAGCTCGATTTCGCGCTCAGCGAAGCGAAGTTGAGCGGGCGCTTGGTCCTCACCGCGGCCGAAGGCAAGCGGATGCGCATCGAGACCGATCTCGTCGCCGACGGCATCGACCTCGATCTGCTCGCGCCCTTGGCTGGCGCCGCGCGGGCGGGTTCCGACACGCTCGATCTGCAGCTGGGCTTCAAGGGCCGCGGCTTGCGCCTGCTCGATCACCCCCTCCGCCAAATTGATGCAGCGCTCTCGCGCTCCGCCGAGGGCGTCGCCGTCGAGCGTTTGAGTATCGATGACTTCGACGGAGTGTCTCTGAAAGCGCGCGGGCGCATCGCGGCGCCGTGGGAACGCGCCAACGGCAGAATCGAATTCGAAATCGAGGCCGCGCGCGCCGAAGGCCTCGCCGCTCTCGCACAAGCGCTCGCGGGGGATGACGCCGCCGCGCTCACGCGCCGGATCGCAAGCCTCGGTCCGGTCAAGTTGTCGGGTGCGGCATCTGGCGACGGATCGGCCGCGGGCGTTGCGATCGAAGCCCAGGGACGCCTCTCCGAAATCCAGGCCAGCCTGCGCGCGCGCTTCGATCCGCGCACGGGATCGCTCGAAGAGACACGCATCCGGTTGGAGGCGCAGGAAGCGGGCAGGCTGGTTACGTTACTCGGTCTCACGCCGGGGCCTCCGGCTCCCGGCGACGGCCGCCTCGAAGTGGCGGTGTTGAGGGGGCGCGCCGGTGCGCTGCCCTTCACCGCGCGGCTGCGGGTTCCGGGCGCCAATCTCACCGCCGACGGCGAAATCCGCAGCGGCGGCGGCAGGATCGAGCCGCGCCTGAGCCTTCGCCTGGAGGCGGTCGATCTGCGTCCGCTCCTCGCCGCGGCGGCGCGCGCTAGCGGCGATCAGGAGTTGCCCGCCTCGGGGACCGCGCGGCTCGAGCGCACGGGCGATGCGCTCGCGTTCGAAAATATCGCGGTGAATATCGGCAATGTCCGCGCTCGCGGCCGCATCGAGGTCGCCGGCATCGAGCGGCCGGCGCGTGCGGGCAAGCTCGGGCTCGAACGGGCCGAGCTTGCGGGCCTGCTCGGTCTCGTGCTCGGCCGCGCCGGAGAGGGAAGTTCGTTCTGGCCCGAGGTGCCGCTCGGGATTCCGCCGCTCGCGGGCGCCACCGGGACAGTGGAATTCGACGTGGGCGCGCTCGAGTTCGCGGGCCGGCTCAGCGCCACCGGAGCGAAATTCAAGTTGCGCCTCGGCGCGGACGATGCCGCGATCGAAGACTTCACCGCCGAGCTTGCCGGCGGCAAGCTCGCGGGAAACGCGCGCATCGTCCGCGGCGATCCGCTCGCGCTCGATGGCCGTCTTGCGCTCGGGCAATTCGAGATCGCGCGCCTGCTCGTGCCCGGCACCTGGCGCGCGGCCGCACGCGGGCGCGGAAACCTGCTGCTCGCCTTCGCCGGAAACGGCCGTACGCCCGCGGAGTTGGCGGCCAAGCTCGCCGGTCAGGGCATGCTCGCGCTGGAGGCTTTCGAGATCGACCAGCTCGATCCCGAGGCGCTCGCGGCCGTGCTCGCCGCGACCGAGAGCAGTCAGCCGTCCGATGCAACCGGGACGCTTGCGTTGCTTGCGCCGGCGCTCGCCAAGGGTTCCTTGCGGCTCAGCAAGCTCGAGGCGCCGGTGATCCTGGCTGCTGGGGTCGCGCGCACCGGCAAGGCGCGTGCGAGCGCGGGGCCGGTGCAGGTGACCGCGGAGGGAAATCTCGACCTTGCCCGCCTCAGCGTCGATGCCGCCATCGAGCTGGAAGGTGCCGCCCCCGAAGGCCTGACCGCCAAGTCGGCCGCGACCGTGCGCTGGCGCGGGCCGCTCGCGGCACCCGAACGCGAAATCGATGCGGCGGCGCTCGCCACCGCGATCGCGCTGAGCGCGGTGGAGCGCGAGACCGGCAGGCTCGAAGGGCGCCCGCGTCCGCGCAAGCCGTCGTCCACCGCCCTATTGCCGGCAGGGGTGCCGCTGCCATTGCCGCGTCCGCGCGATCTCGGCTCCCCGCTGACCGCGGCGCCGCCGTTGCCACCGGCGGCGGAAATTCCACCCGCGCCCCGCGCCGTTCCGTTGCCGCCGCAGCGATGATTCAGCGCCGGTCGAGCACGACGAAGGAATAGGAATAAGCTTCGCCCGGCCGCTGCAGCGGGCCTTCGCGCGCGATTTCGCGCCATTCTTTCCGGTCGAAGGCCGGGAAATAGGTCGTCCCCGGCGGCTTGGCGTGAACCTCGGTGAGATAGAGGCGGCGCGCGCGCGGCAGCGTCTCGGCATAGAGGGCGGCGCCGCCGATGATTGCGATCTCGTCGGCGCCGAGACGCCGCGCTTCCTCCTCGGCGATGGCGAGCGCCGCCGCGAGATTCGGCGCCGTCCGCACGCCCTCGGCGCGGAACGAGGGATCGCGCGTCAACACGATGTTGGCCCGGCCCGGCAGCGCGCGGCCGATGGAGGCGAAGGTGCGCCGGCCCATCAGCACGGGCTTGCCCAAAGTGAGCGACTTGAAGCGCTTGAGGTCGCCGGAGAGCCGCCAAGGCAGCGCGCCGTCGCGGCCGATGACGCCATTCTCGGCGATGGCGGCGACCAGCACGAGGCGAGCGGCGCTCACTTCTTGCGGAACTTGTCGAGGCTCACGACCTCGGCACCGGCGGCTTTCTCGGCCGGCGTCGCTTCGACCGCGACCGGCGCGCCCGCCTTCTTGCGCGAAGCGGGAACCGAGCCGCGCGCTTTCGGCCGTGTCTCCTCGGGCTCGGACGCCGCCCCGCGCGGGGTGGGCCGCAGGGACGGCCGCTCGGCGGGAGCGCCGGCTTCGGTATCCTGCGCCATGTCCTTCTCCAGCTTTTGCGGCTCGGCCGCGAGCTCGAACTGGAGGCCGAACTGCACCGACGGATCGAAGAAGCCCTTGATCGCCGCGAACGGCACCGACAGCCGCTCGGGGATTCCATTGAAGGAGACGCCGACCTCGAAGCTGTTCTCCGAGACGACCAGATCCCAGAACTGGTGCTGGAGCACGATGGTCATCTCCTCGGGATATTTCTTGCGCAGGCGCTCGGAGATGTTCACGCCCTCGGCGCGGGTGTCGAAGGCGATGTAGAAATGATGCTCACCCAGCATGCCGCGGAGGGCGACGTCGGCAAGCACCTGCTTCACGACGCCGCGCAGCGCGTCCTGGGCGAGGAGGTCGTAGCGGATGAGGTCAACGGCCATGGCGTGCGACTCGTGCTTTCAGTGAAGCCGATTCCGTTTCTCTGCGCCATAGGGTGAAAATGAAAGTGGGGGCTTCTGTTGCCAGGTGCCCCCGGACCCCGCCTGATGGTTGCGAAACCTTCAGGGCTTAATGTCGGTCTTCAAACCGCTTACGCGGCCTGAGCAACCGGCGCATAGTTGTCGTTTGCAACTATGTATCGGCCCGATAACGGCGGAACCATACCGAGCAAAAGCCCGTCCTTTACGCCCTCGTCGATCCTGGTTCGCCCCCGCCGAAGCCCGAACACGTTTTGGGCGGGCGGGCTTGGGTGGAGGCGCCGGGTACTGCCCCCGGGTCCGAAGGGTTTATTGCGACGTGCGTTTATCGCCATAGCCGGCTTGCGCCGGCGGATTGAATATAGGCGCATCACAGCGGCGAAAAAAGGGCCGTCCCTCGTCATTCCGGCCGAGGGCTGGAATTGCGGCGCGATTCGATTTTCAAACAGCGCGCCGCGCCACTCGTCATCCCGGCCGGAGCGACCACTAGGACGCGGAGAGCCGGGATCGTCCTCGGCTTGTTGATGACGGTCCCCTGAGTTCACAAACGAAGTGCAACACCTTCTTAGAG
>JAUSIF010000297.1 GCA_030648135.1 Xanthobacteraceae bacterium | reverse complement strand
CGCCTGGGCGCAGGATTATCCCGCCAGGCCCGTCAGGATGGTTACGCCGTTTGCTCCGGGCGGCGCAACCGACGTGCTGGCCCGGATCGTCAGTCTGAAGCTCTACGAGCGGTGGGGCCAGACCGTGATAGTGGATAACCGCGTCGGTGCGAGCGGAAATATCGGCGCCGAGTACGTCGCGAAGTCCGCCGCGCCCGACGGCTACACGCTGTTGATGGCGGGCGCTCCCCACGCGATCAACATGAGCCTCTTCCGCAACCTGCGCTACGATCTGGCGAAAGATCTCGCGCCGATCACCGCCGTCGCGACGTTTCCCAGCCTGATCGCGCTGCATCCGTCGCTTCCCGTGAGGTCGGTGCAGGAGCTGATCGCGCTCGCCAAAGCGCGTCCGGGCGAACTCAACTTCGGATCGGCCGGCAACGGCTCGCCGAATCACCTGTCGATGGAGCTGTTCAAGACGATGGCGCGGGTGAACATGGTGCACATTCCATACAAAGGCGGCTCGGGACAGATGGTCACCGATCTGCTGGCGGGGCAGGTGCAGCTCGCCTCGATGGGGCTGCCGCCCTCGATGGCTTATGTCAAAGCCGGCAGGCTGCGCGCCATCGCCGTGACCGGCGCCAAGCGCTCGCCTTTGCTGCCTGAGGTGCCGACGGTAGCCGAAGCGGGGTTGCCCGGCTTCGATGTGTCCTCGTGGTACGGCGTATTCGCACCCTTGGCGCTGCCCAGGGGCCTCGTCACGAAACTGAACGGCGATATCGTGGGCCTCCTGGGTGCTGCGGACGTGAAGGAACGGCTGGCGTCCCTCGGTGCTGAGCCGGCGCCGATGTCACCCGAAGACTTCGGGCGTCATGTGCGGGAGGAGATTGCTAAGTGGGCCAAAGTGGTCAAGGAATCCGGCGCGAAGGTGGACTAGTCTGTCATTTCGCAGCGAAGCAGTAGAACAAACCCGCGCCGCCGGAGCTGCGCAAGTTATCCTGGCTGCAGCCGCGCGATAGATGCGAGGAGTTCCATGACCTGGAGGGCTCGTCGGGGCGCAGGCCCTCCCGGTCGTGGTGGCCGACCCACGCGGCGCCTTCGCCGCTCTTGGTCCAATTGCCGCAGGTGGTATCGTTGGTGACCGCGAAGGCCCTGCCGTCCGGCTGCGAGCCGGTCAGGATGTCGTGCGTGTTGGGCGTGTCAGCGCGACCGTTGACGGGGTTTCCCTTTTCGGTCAACGCCACCAGCCGGTTCACGTTGTTGATGCCGTGCAGCTCATCGAGATTGCGCGCGATGAGTCTTCCCTTTGCGCTATGCCATGGACCGCGGCCGATACGGTCGCGCGCGTTGACTGCCGGCGAGCCGCCGGAAGCGCTCGTGCTGAGATAGGCGCGCCAGGTTCGCTTGCCCGCTCCCGCCGCGCTGGCGAGCGACTGGCAATGCTTGTCCGCGCCCGCCAGGCCGCCCAAATCCGCGCCCTTGCCCAGACCCGTGCTGGTTATGAAGAACGTCATGCCGGATGATTGCGCCTGCGCGCCGCCGCTCAAGACCAACGACAGCAGCGCGACCGATACGGCCAGGTTAAAACTCGTCTTGATCATTGGGTTCCTCCGTTAGCTTGCCGTGTTGAGTGGACCTGCAGCCATGAGCAGGTGCAGGCCCATCATAAACAATGGCGCGATCGATTTTATTCCGGTGAGGGAACGAAGTCACAGCGTCCGTGGCCTGGGGTTGGGGGCAGATACGCACTTTCGGTCAGTCGATACGGATGCCTGCCGTCTTGATCACCTTCGACCAGACGGAAAGCTCCTTTTTGATGAAAGCCGCCAGCTCCTCCGGGGTGCTGCCCACCGCATGCGCGCCCACTGCCGCGACACGCTCTTTCACATCGGGCAGCGCGAGGGTCTTGACGATCTCCTGATGCAGCCGCCTGATGACTGCGCCGGGTGTTCCCGCCGGGGCCATTACGCCCTGCCATTCCTGGACTTCATAGCCGGGTACGCCGGCCTCGGCGACGGTCGGTACATCGGGCAGTGTAGGATCCCGCTTGGCGGTGCTCACGCCCAGCCCAACCAGCTTGCCGGATTTGAAATGCTGTATCGATGACGGAATGGTGGCGAACAGAATCGCGGTTTCGCCGCTGACTATGGAAATAACGGCAGGGCCGCCGCCTTTGTACGGAACGTGCACGAGGTTGACGCCGGTCGAATATTTGAATAGTTCGGTCGCCAGATGATTCGCGCTGGCATTGCCGGCGGAACCGTAATTCAGGCTGCCGGGCTTGGCTTTGGCGAGCGCGATCAATTCCTTGACCGAGCGCGCCGGCACCGACGGATGCACCGCCAGCACCATGGGCACCAGCGTGACCAGGCTGACCGGCGTCAGGTCTTTCTCCGTGTCGAACGGCATTTTGCTGAGCATGAACGGGTTGGCGCCGAACGAAAGGTTGGCCACTCCCAGCGTGTGGCCGTCGGGCGGGGACTTGGCGGCCATGTCCATGCCTATCGTCGCCGCGCCGCCGGGGCGGTTGTCGACCACGACCTGC
>JAUSIF010000293.1 GCA_030648135.1 Xanthobacteraceae bacterium | reverse complement strand
GCAGCTTCAGTGGCCGGCCTATTGATCACCACCGAAGCGATGGTGGCCGAATTGCCGAAGAAGGAAACGCCCGCGCCAGCCATGCCGGGCGGCGGCATGGATTACTGAGCCAGCCAAAATACGGAATGCTCAAGAACAGGGCGCGGCCGCAAGCCGCGCCCTTCGCTTTTTCTACCAGCCAATCGTCTTCGGCAGCCAGAGGGCGAGGCCGGGATAGAGGAACACCAGCACCAATGCCAAGAGTTGCATCGCGACGAAAGGAACGATGCCGCGGTAGATGTCGCCGGTGGTGATCTCCGGCGGCGCCACCCCGCGCAGGAAGAACAGCGCCCAGCCGAACGGCGGCGTCAGAAACGAAGTCTGCAGGTTCACGCAGATCAACGTCGCCAGCCACACCATGTCGACGCCGGCGGCGATGAAGATCGGCAGGAACAGCGGCACGGCGATATAGGAAATCTCGATCCACTCGATGAAAAACCCGAGGATAAAGATGATGAACATCAGGAACCAGATGGCGCCGTTGGTGCCGCCCGGCACGTAAGCGAACAAATCCTGAACCAGCTGTTCACCCTGAAGGCCGCGGAAGGCGAGCGAGAATGCCTGCGCGCAGATCAGGATGAACATCATCATCGCGGTGATCCTGGTCGTGGTCTCCGTCGTCTCCCTCAGCACCCTGAAGGAGAAGCGTCCGCCGAGCGCGGTGACGAGGATGGAGCCGAGCGCACCCATGGAGGCGGCTTCGGTCGGTGCCGCGATCCCGCCGATGATCGATCCCAGCACCGCGCAAACAAGAGCGATCGGCGGCAAAACCACGCGCAAGAGTTTGCCTGCGAGTTCCCTGCGGGAGATCAGGTCGCGTTCCGCTTTTGACACCGCCGGGACCATGTGTGGGCGGACGATGCCGAGGCCGAGGATATAGACGACATAGATGCCGGCGAGCATCAGGCCGGGGATCATCGCCGCGGCGAACAGGGTGCCGACCGACTCGTTCAAAATATCGGCGAGCAAGATGAGGATCAGGCTCGGCGGGATGATCTGGCCGAGCGTGCCGGAGGCGCAGATGACGCCGCAGGAAAGACCCCTGTCGTAACCGCGCCGCAACAGCGTAGGCAGCGTCAGCAGCCCCAGGGTCACGACGGTGGCGCCCACGATTCCGGTGGTCGCCCCCATCAATACGCCGACGACAATAATGCCGATTCCAAGACCGCCGCGTAGATTCCCCGAAGCGTGCGCGATCACCTCCATCAGGTCTTCCGCGAGCCGCGACTTCTCCAGCATCACGCCCATGAACACGAACAGCGGCATGGCGATCAGCGTGTAGTTCGTCACCACGCCGAAGATGCGGCTTGGCAGCAGGTGGAAGAGCAGCGGCCCGAAGCCGATGTAGCCGAAGACGAGCCCGGCGGTCGCGAGCGTAAGCGCGACCGGTATCCCCGCCATCAAGAGGACGAAGAACGAGACCAGCATCAGGAGTGCGAGAATTTCGTTGAGCGGCATCAACCCGCACTCCGCCAGGCGAGATAGCAGCGGATGGCTTCCGCCAGCGATTGAATGAAGAAGAGTGCGAACCCGATCGGAATCAGGCTCTTGAGAATATAGCGAGCCGATATTCCGCCCGGATTGGCCGTGCCTTCACCGATGTTCCAGGACTGCAGCACGTAGCTGATCGAGAGGTCGATCACGATCACCGAGATTGCCATCGCGATCAGCGCGGTGATGATCCCGATCAGGTCCTTGTTCCGCTGCGAGAACGAAGCGTAGAGGACGTCGACGCGCACATGCTCGCCGTGCCGGAGCGCATATGACATGCCAAACAGGCAGATCGGCGACATCAGATGCCACTCGAGCTCCTGTGCCCAGATCGAGCCGGTGTTGAAGCCGTAACGCATGAGCACGTTGGCGCCCATGACGAGCGCCAAGGCAAACGACGACCATGCGGTAATGCGGCCGACGAAATCGATGAAAACGTCGATTCCGTCGGCCAGTTTTTCTGCAGGAGTCACAGCGGACCTTATTTGAGAATCTTTTCGTGATAGACGGCTTCGCTGTAGCCGGCCCATTGCTTGTACTTGGCCATGTATCCCATGTAGGACTCGTGCACCTTCTTGGTGACCGAATCCTTGGCCACCGCTTCGGCGAGTATCTTTCCGTTTGCTTCGCGCAGCGCCTTGACGATTCCATCTGCCAACGGCTGAGCGATGACGCCTTGATTCTTGATCAGGTCTTCCATCGCTTCGGCGTTGTTTTTCTGGCACCAAGCCTCGCCGATCACGTTGCAGGCGGCGCAGGCGTTCTCGACGATAGCCTTGAGATCGGCCGGCAGGCTAGCCCACTTCGCCTTGTTGATGATGAGTTCGCTTGCGGTCGCGGTCTCGTGCCAGCCGGTGGTGTAATAGTACTTGGCCGCGCGGTGCAGGCCGAGCTGGCGGTCGAGATAAGGTCCGACGAATTCCGCCGCATCGATCACACCGCGCTCGAGCGCGGGGAATATCTCGCCCGGGGGCAACAGCCGCGCATCGACGCCGAGTTCCTTGTAGACGCGTCCGGCCAGGCCCGGGATGCGCATCTTGAGACCCTTGAGGTCATCGACGGTCTTGATCTCCTTGCGGAACCAGCCGGTCATCTGCACGCCGGTATTGCCGCACAGGAACGGCACCAGATTGAAGCGGTCGTAGACTTCGCGCCACAGCTGCGCGCCGCCGCCGTCATAGTACCAGCCGTTGAAGCCCTGGAAGTTCAGGCCAAAGGGAACGGCGGTAAAATATTGCGCGGCGAAGCTCTTGCCAGTCCAGAAATAGGAATTGGCGTAATTCATCTCCACCGTGCCCGAGGACACGGCGTCGAAACCCTCCGCTGCCGGGATGAGTTCGCCCGCCCCGTAGAATTGGATCTTGAGACGTCCGCCCGACATCTCATCGATGCGTTTGACAAGGTCTTTCGCGCTGCCGGGGCCGGTCGAATAGAACGCGGCGTTCGGCCCGTAAAAGCTCGTCATCTTCCAATTGAATGTGGTCTGCGCCCTAACTACAGCTGGTGCCGCGATGGTGGCGGCGGTTCCGGCCAGAACCAATTTGGTGAATTCCCGACGTCTCATGATCACTCCTCCTAGATCGCGAATTTCATCTTGTGGAACACTAGATTGGCCGCATTTCATCCGTTTCGGCATGAGACCATATATGCAAGCAAAGTGCCAAACGGAATCTCGATCGCCGGCCCGCGCGCCCCTGGCAGCCCGACAATCTACTGCTCAGGCCAAGGTTGCGCCCGCCCGTTCCAGCGCCCGCGGCAAGCCGTCGCCGGCGAGGAAAACATATTCGGCTTCGCGGCGCTCGGTGAGGGGATCGCGCGCGCGGAGCTCCTTGTCGACGAAGCCGGGATGGCACATCACCACGCCGCCGTCCGGAAGTTCGGCGAGGAAGCGGGCGAACAGCGTGCCGAAATCCTCGGCGGTCGAGAAATCATAGGCGCCGGCGAAGGCGGGATTGGTGGCGAGACCCTTGGCGCGGGCACGCCGGCGAAAGCCGCGGCTGAGCCAGGCGAGGGCTCTCGTCTTGGCATCGGCAGAGAGCAGCCGCCGCAAGCGCACCGGTCCGCACTGCCGCACCCAGGCCGCAGGCGCCGCGCGCGCGACCGCCGCAAGGAAGCCCGCGCGCACGCCGGGCAACAGCTGGACGTGCTGGTGACCGTCGATGAAATCGGGCGGGCGGCCGAAGGCGCCGCGAAAGGCTTCGATCTGCGCGCCGGTCTCGGCCTCGACCGCGTTTTGCGAAATACGGCGCCAGGCCGTGGGCTTCAAATATTCGGCGAGCGCGGGAAAGCGTCCGTCCTTCGACGGCAGCGGGCTCGCCCGCAGCGGCTCGAAGGGTCCCGTCAACGTGACATGCAGACCGATGGATAGGTGGAGTGGCGTCGAGGTCGCGGCGAGCGCGGAAGCCTCCTCGGCGAATCCGGGCGTCAGCGTCATCACCGAGGTGGCATTGAGCCGGCAGCGCGAGATCAGCGTACGGATCGCAGACGAAACACCGGGGGCGAGGGCATAATCGTCGGCGCAGAGCACGATCCGCCGGATTGCGCCCATTATTCGGCGGCCTCGCGCGGCTCATCCGCCGTCGTCGCCGATCCGCTCTTGCCGGTACCGACGGCCTCGCGCAGTTCGTGCTCGGCGACGAAATAGACCGGCCGCGCTTTCAGCTCGGACAGGATCTTGGCGACATATTCGCCCATGACGCCGATCATCAGGAGCTGCACGCCGCCGATTACCATGATGCCGACGATGATCGACGGATAGCCGGCGACGTCCCTGCCGAAATAAAGGGTCTCGAACAGGATCCAGATGCCAAACAGGAGTGCGCCGGCGGAAAGCGCGAGGCCCAAGAGGCTCGCGACCCGGAGCGGCGCGGTCGAGAAGGCGGTGAGCCCTTCGATCGAGAGACCGAGCAGCGTGCTCAGGTTCCAACTCGTGCGTCCGTGGCTGCGCAGTGCCGGCTCGTAGGGCACTCGGATCTGACGGAAGCCGATCCAGCTCGACAGTCCCTTGAAGAAGCGGTTGCGCTCCGGCAGACGCCGCAAGGCCGCGGCCGCGCGCGGCGACAACAGACGGAAATCGCTGGCATCCTCCGGGATCGGATGGCGCGCACCCCAGTTGAGCAGCCGGTAGAAGAATCGGGCGGCGATGCGGCGGGTCGCGGGTTCGCCCGCCCGGTGCGCCTTGGCGGTATAGACGACGTCGTAGCCTTCATCGCGCCAGAGCTGGACCAGGCGCTCGGCGAGTTCGGGCGAATGTTGGCCATCGCCGTCCATGAACAGGAGCGCACCGAAACGGGCATGATCGAGTCCGGCGGCCAGCGCCGACTCCTTGCCGAAATTGCGCGACAGCGAGACGATCTGCAGGTCGCAGCCGTCGGCGGTGAGCGAGCGGGCGACCGCGAGCGTGTCGTCGCCGCTGCCGTCGTCGACATAGACGATCTCGACCTTGAAGCCGCGGGTCTCACCCAGCCGCCGCGCGAACGCGAGCAACCGCTTGTGCAGGGCGGGCAGTCCCGAGGCCTCGTTGAACAGCGGAACAATGACGGAAAGGTCGCCGCCGCCGGCCGCGCCGGTCGGCGCCGCCGATCCCGTGCCGCGCTTCGCCTTTGCTCTCTCATGCACCATGCTAGTTTTCCTCGAGGACGATTCGTTCCTAGCCCAGGCAGCTCAAGGGGTACAGAGTCCCCGCGCCGCCCATGCTAAGAAGCAACCATCGCGGCGGAGTTTCCCCTTGTACGCTGTTCTCGTCCAGATGGTTAGGTTCGGTCTTGTCGGCTTTGTTAATGCCGGGGTCGATGCCACTATATTCTTCCTCGCGCTCGCGACCGTGACCAACTCGCTCGTCGTGGCAAACACTTGCGCCTGGATCGTCGCGGTCACCGGCTCCTATGTGCTCAATTCCCGCTTCACCTTCGCTACGGATTCGGCCCGCCCGCTGCGGCTTGCCGACTATTTCAAGTTCGCGCTGACGCAGGTCGGCGGCTTCCTCGCTCATACCACCGTGCTGGTGGTGACCGCGGCCTATCTGCCGCTGCCGCTCGCCAAGCTCATCGGTATCGGCGTCGGATTCCTGGTCAATTTCACGCTGGCGCGCACGTTCGTTTTCCACGCGCGATAATCCGGCATCGCCGATGGCGCTGGCGGCCGGCATTTTTTCCGCCCATTGCCTTCCCGATCGGTTGATATAAATCAAGATGCCAAGCGTTTAATTTGATAAGATGAATTATGCTGCGTGATATTTTCATCCATCTCCCCGTATACGGTGGGCCAGATGCCGGCGTCGACTACGCATTGTCGGTCGCCCGCAACTTCAGTGCCCATATCACCGGGATTGCCTTCGCGCTCGAGCCGCAGATACCGCCGAGCTATTACGGAACCATCCCGACCGAATTTCTGGTCGAGAATCGACAACAGGCGGAGAAGGCGGCCGCGACCGCGTCGAACCGCTTCATGGAAACGGCCCGGCTCGCCGGCATTCCGGTCGAGACGCGCACCGCCACCCTTACCATCGACGGCGCCGCCGATGCTTTCGGCCGGCTCGCGCGCTTGTTCGATATTGCGGTCGTCACGCAACCGAGCCCCGACCGCGCCGGGATCGAGGCGACGATCCTGGAGGCGGCCTTGTTCGAGTCGGGCCGTGCGGTTCTGGTCGTGCCCTATGTGCAGAAGGAGCCGCTCAAGCTCGACCGGGTACTGGTCGCCTGGGACGGCAGCCGCGCGGCCACGCGCGCCATTGCCGAGGCGAAACCCTTCCTCGCCAAGGCGAAGCAGGTCGAAATCCTCGTGATCGAGAGCGGCAAAACCGATCCCAAGGCGCTTCCCGGCGCCGATCTTGCCCGCCACCTCGCCCGCCACAACCTCAAGGTGGAGCTTCGCCGCGTCGTCGCGGCGCCCGGCCAGGACGTCGAATCGACGATCCTGAACGAAATTTCCGACCGCGATGTCGACTTCGTGGTCATGGGCGGCTACGGCCACTCGCGGCTGCGCGAGTTCGTGCTCGGCGGCGTCACCCGCGGCATGATTTCGTCGATGACCGCGCCGGTGCTGATGGCGCACTGAAACTCAGTGATCGAGCCTGGCCAAGAGCGCGTCATAGAGCGAGTTCTCGCGCGCGAACACATATTCCGGCACCGCCACCATCACGGTCTCGGCGCCCTCCGCGCGCAAGAAGATCGCAAGCTCGTGCACCGCATCGGGCGGACACAGCAGCGTCAGCATCCCGGACGAGGTCGGCCCGCCGAGCGGTGCGATGGCTCCGAAGCGGCCCTTGGCCTCGGCCACCAATTCGGCGTCGGCGGCTTTGAAGCGCGAGCGCACCTCGCGCATGGTCCGCGCCGCCCGCTCGGCGGCGACGCGGTCGAGCAGGCTGCGCGCGGCCGCGCGCTCGGCCTCGCCCCAGTTGGCGGCGAGCGAAGCCACCAGGTTCGCCTGCGAGCGAAGCATGACGCCGTCGTCCACCACCTTCAGCTCGTTCGCCGCCAGGGTCGTGCCGGTCGTGGTGATGTCGACGATGAGTTCGGCCGCGCCCGTCGCCGGCGCGCCTTCGGTGGCGCCCAGGCTCTCGACGATGCGGTAATCGACGATGCCGTGGCGGGCGAAGAACATGCGCGTGAGATTCACGTATTTGGTCGCCACCCGCATGCGCCGGCGGCGCTTGGCATGGAACGCCGTCGCCACGTCGTCGAGGTCGTGCATGCTGCGCACGTCGATCCAGGCCTGCGGCACCGCCACCACCACATTGGCATGGCCGAAGCCGAGGCCGTCGAGCAAGAGCACCCGCTCGTCCGCATCCGGGATCATCTCGCGCACCAAGTCCTCGCCGGTGACGCCGAGCTGGACCGTGCCTTGCGCGAGATGGCTGGTGATCTCCGCCGCCGAGAGATAAGCGACCTCGACGCCGGCGAGTTCCGGGATGGTGCCGCGATAGTCGCGCCCGCCGCGCGGCTGCACGAGCGACATGCCGGCGCGGCCGAAGAAGGCGCGCGCGTTATCCTGCAGCCGTCCCTTGGACGGCACGCCGACGACGAGATTGGCGCTCATCGGGCCGCTCCCGCTAGTTCGAGCTGCTCGATCCAAGCGGCGAAGCCCACCGCCGCAACCGGCTCCGGGCTGCCGAGCAGG
>JAUSIF010000292.1 GCA_030648135.1 Xanthobacteraceae bacterium | reverse complement strand
CTCTACCGCCCGGCGGAGGTCGAGTACTTGGTGGGCTCGCCGCGGAAGGCCGAGGCTAAACTTGGCTGGCGGCGAGAGATCGCGCTCGACAAACTCGTCGCCATGATGTCCGAGGCAGACGAAAGACGAGCACGAGAGGGATCATTTGTATTGTGAACTGGAGCTATGGAACCTCCTATGTGTACCGAATGTGTACCGAAAAATAGTTTCGCAGGTACTGGTGTAGTCCGCCGAGGACTGGATGTGGGGTGATGCCGGCGAGGCGCTGAATCGCGCGCGGAATTCGGTGCATCCTTGCTCAGAGACCGACTTGCCTATCGCCTTGATGTAGATCAAAGTAATTTGGCAAGACTATGTATTCATTGAATAGGGATTTCCCTATGATTGGCTGAGCTCTTTTATGGAGCAAGTAGGCAAGCTTCTTACAATCGCATCGGTGTGCCAAAAGGCCGAAATAGGCGAAGCTTGGAAGCCTGCATGAAAGTTCGAGATGAGAGCAACAACGGGAGGAGACAGCAATGAAAAGGCTGTGGAGTTTGCTTGCGATTTTTGCGTTTTGCAGCGTTCTGGGTCACGGCGCCGCAATGGCGCAGCAACCCAACAAGATCAAGGTGGGCATCCTGCTTCCGCTCACCGGAACCTTCGCCGCGGTAGCCGAAACCCAGAAGCAGGGCGCGCTGCTGGCGGTGGAGGTCATCAACAAGCGGGGCGGCCTCAACATGCCCTGGGGTAAGGTGACGGTGGAAGGCATCGTCGACGACGATGAAGCCAAGTTGGATGTCGGCGTCCGACGCTACCGTTACTTGGTCTCGGAAGGCGTCAAGGGCGTGGGCGGTCAAACATGGGCGCCGATGGCATACGCCATCAATGCCATCGTTTCCAAGGAGCCGATGCCCTACTTCCCGGTGTGCGTCATGGCGAAGGAGTCCTTCCAGAAGGGCAAGCTCGCCGATTCCACCTTCGCCGCGGCATTCAGCCCGTGGACGGTCGGCTATATGGCCGGTCAGTCGGCGGTCAAGACGCTCGGCAAGAAGCGGGTCTTCTTCCTGGCCCGCTCCGACAGCTGGGGTTGGGACATGCGCGACGGTGCCTATGCGGCCGCCAAGGAGTTCGGCGGCGAGATTGTCGGGTTTGACGAAGTTTCGCTGGGAACCAGCGATTTCACCACGATCTTGCAGAAGGTTCGGGCGGCAAAGCCGGATGTCTTCATCGCCGCCCAGTTCGGCGCCGACGCCGTGGCGCTCCTGAAACAGGTCCAGCAGATGGGTCTGGGTAAGGAGATGACCATCTTCAACGCCTTCATCACCAACGTGGTGGCCAAAGGCATCCCCCCCGAGGCTTTGCAGGGCGTCTACGCCATGCATTATTTCTACTATGACCTGAGCGGGTTCGAAGACAAAGAGGTGGCAAAGAGCGCGCAGGAATTCACCGAGCTGTTCCGCGCGAAATACAATACGCCTCCCGATTCGTATGCGACCATCGCCTACGTCGCCTACATGGAGATGTTCCGGGGGTTCGAGACCGCCAAATCCTTTGATCCGCAGAAGGTGTCCGCGGTTTTGATGGCAGGCGGCGGCGAATTCAAAACCGTCAAGGGACCTGCCAAATGGCGCCAAGACCATGCGGCCGTCTACAAGCACGCCGCCTTCCTAGTGAAGGGAAAAAGTGCCGTCGAGCGGAAAAACGAGTGGGATCTGTTCACGGTCATGGGCTCCATGGGCGGTGAGGCGGTTATGCCGACACTCCAGTCTCTCGGCTACTGAGTCTCCGCTCCGGGCAGACGTTACCCGTCTCCGATCGAGCGAACGCCGTCAGTCTCCGCCCCGGCGCATGTTTCCTGCATGCGCCGGGGTGGAAAATGAGAAAAGGGTCGGCTTATGGACGCGCGCGCCGAAATCATCAGGGCGGACGGCGTTACCAAACGTTTTGGCGCATTGGTCGCCGTCGACAATGTCAGTTATGTGCTGCGCGAGAACGAGGTTGCCGGCATCATCGGGTCGAACGGTGCCGGCAAAACTGTATTCTTCAATCTGCTGACGGGATATTACGAGCCCGACAAGGGAACCATCCGTTACCAGGGTGTCGACGTCACCCACATGACGCCGCAGCAGCGGGTCGCGAGGGGGATGATGCGCACCTTTCAGCTGACGTCCACTTTCGACAACCTGAGTGTGGTCGACAACTTGGTGCTCTCATTCTTCAGAGCGCACCGGAAGCCGTCTTTGCTCCAGCTATTGCTCAACACCTCCAAAGGACAACGCGATGAAAAGAAAATCGCCGAGGTGTTGGATACGTTCGACCTGCAGGATGTGCGCGACCGGCTGGTCAAGAACCTCAGCCTGGGCGAAAAGCGGCGCTTGGAGATCGCCATGGCGATCCTGGCCGAGCCCAAGGTGTTGCTGCTCGACGAACCCCTCGCAGGGCTCTCCGAATCCGAGATCCATCGAGTTCTCGACGTGCTGCGCGGGCGCGTGGGCCAGCAGACTATCCTGATCGTCGAGCACAAGATCTCCCACGTGCAGAAGTTCCTGCAGCGGCTCACCGTCATGCATGAAGGCCGGGTCATCGCCGACGGCGGGGTTGAGGAATGTCTGCGGCATCCGGAAGTGCGCAGAAGCTACTGGCAGATCGAAACAACTGCCGAGCAGGATAGGACCGTCGTTGCATGACGAACAATGACGATATCATAACGGTCAGCGGCCTGAATGTCTCCTACGGCGAATCGAAGGTTCTGTTCGATGTCAGCATGAACGTCCGACCGGGCCAGGTCGTCGCCTGCGTTGGTCGCAACGGCGCCGGCAAGACCACGCTGCTCAAGAGCATTGCCGGATTCCTGAAGCCGACATCGGGGGCGATCAGCTCCGGCACGACCAATTTGATCGGTATGGTCGCCTACGTCATCGCCGGATTGGGAATCAAATACATTCCCCAGGACAAGAAAGTATTTTCCGACCTGACGGTCAGGGAGAACCTCGAGCTCGGCAGCTACGCGACCAAGGATTACAACTGGGATCAGGTCACCGACTATTTCCCCAAGCTGAAGCAGCTCATGGACCACAAGGCGGGGTATCTGAGCGGCGGTGAGCGCCAGATGCTGATGATCGGCAGGGCGATACTGGGCAGTCCCAAACTGCTGCTCGTGGACGAGCCAACCGAGGGATTGGCCCCCAGCATCGTAATGCACCTGAAGGACGTCTTCCGGGAATTGAGCAAGAAAATGGCGCTGGTGATCGTCGAGCAGAACCTGCCCTTGGTGTGCGCTATCGCCAACAAGGTATACGCCTTGAAAGAAGGTCGTATCATGGGGGAGTTGACGGACCGCGAGTCGATTAGGCCCGAGATGTGCGAAAAATATCTCTAGAAGAGGATCGATGAGGGTAGCCGCGATGAACGTCTTGCGATGGTGGTGGGGTTTGCTGCTGGCGTTTGCACTGCTGGCGCTGCTACGGGTATTCCTGCCGCTGCCCTTCGCCAACGAGATCATCATCTTTTCGATCTACGTCATAGGCTGCAATTTCCTTCTTGGCCGTGTCGGATTCATATCGTTCGGCCAGCCGGCTTATCTCGCGGTGGGCGCCTATGGGGCCGCGTTTTACCTCTACTATTTCGGCACCAATGCCTACGTCGGCATCCTGATAGGCATCGCGGCCGGGATCATCGTGTCCCTCGCTGTCGGTCCGCTGTTCGTCAGGTTGCGCAGCGACTACTTTGCCCTGGTTAACCTCGCGCTGGCGGTGATCATCTACTATCTCATGCAGAAGGTTCTGGCGGACATCACCCATGGCGATAACGGGCTGTGGTTCCTGACCAACCTGTCTTCCACGCCTGTGCTGGACATATCCCGGCCGGACCAGTTCTTCATTTTCGCGTTCCTGGTCGGCTTCGCCGTATGGGCGTTCTACAAATATATCGACGACTCCATCTTCGGCGCCTGCTGCCTGGCAACCAAGATCAACGAGGACAAGCTCAGATTCCTTGGGTACAGCAGCTTCAACATCCGGCTGCTTGCCTTTGTCATCGCCAATACGACGACCGCCCTGGCCGGGGCGATGTATGCCGTCTACCTCGGCTTCGTCAGCCCGGAGATCACCAGCCCGGCGCGTGTCGCTGACCCGGTGGTAGTGACGATTTTGGGCGGGGTGGGCTCGCTTTATGGGCCCATCGTTGGCTCGATTGCCTACACCGGCATGAAGGACCTGCTCAGCAAGACCTTCGGCAACTGGGAGCTGATCATCGGCTTCCTGCTGGTTTTCATCATGCTCGCCGGAGAAAAAGGCATCTGGGGCACGCTGGAGCCGCTGCTAAAAAAGGCATTCTTGCGCGCGCGCGCAACGGGCGACGCAGCCGACCGGGGAGGGAGCAGCCGATGATCGACATGCAACTGCTGATCTCCGGGGTCATCTTCGGCTTGAGCATGGGGAGCATCTTCTTCCTGATGACGATCGGGCTCTCTCTCTGTTTCGGCCTCATGCGCATCATCAGTCTCGACCAGCTGCTGTATTATTCGATCGGAGCGTACATCACCTATTCCGTCAGCCTGGCGCTAGGAGACATCTGGCTCGGCGTGCTTGGCGGCGTGATCGTCGGTGGCCTCGCCGCCTTGGCGGTGGAACGGGTGGTGTTCCGGCGCATCTACGAACGTGACATCACCTTCACCATGATCATTTCCTTCGGGATCCTGATCGGCGGTGTGGGGGTCATCAAGTATTTCTGGGGGTTGGTACCCCGTCCGGTGCCGGTTCCGATCACGGCCCAGATCGACATTCTCGGCACGGAGATCCCAGTCTACCGTCTGATCGTCATCGTCATCGCCTTGCTCGTTTATGTCGGCATCTGGCTGTTCCTGAACCGCACCATCATCGGCAAGGCGATCCGCGCCGGCATCGAGGACATCGAGCATGTCGAGGGATTGGGTATCAACGTGTACCGGCTTTTCACCATCACATTTGTCATCGCCGGAGGATTATCCGGACTCGCCGGCGGCTTGCATGCACCACTGATCATGGTCGACCCGAATATGGGGCTCGAGGTGCTGGCATTTGCCTTTATGGTCGTGATCATCGGCGGCTTGGGGAGCATCAAGGGAACCCTCATATCCGCCTTCCTGGTGGGACAGGTTATCTCGATCGGCTCCCTTATCTATGCGCCTCTGGCGCAGATGGCGCCCTTTGCCATCATGCTGTTGATCCTCCTCGTCAAGCCGACCGGTCTTTACGGCAGCCCGTTGCTGAAACGATAGCAAGCAGGGATTCATACCGCCGCGCCTCGGCTCTGACTCTTCCGTCATCCTGAGGTGCGAGCGAGTGCGGCTTCGTCCGCTCAGGCCGTAATCTGCTTTCGCCCTTCAGCGCGTTTCGCCTTGATCGCGGCGAAGACCTTTTCCGATGTGGCGGGCAAGGAGGTAATGCGCACCCCGACCGCGTCATGGATGGCGTTCAAGATCGCCGCCGCGGTCGGAACCGCGGTTGGCTCGCCGACGCCCTTGGCGCCGAACGGCCCGGTGGGATCGAAGCCCTGCACGATGTCGACTTCGATCTCCGGCATGTCGAGCGAGGTCGGCATGATGTAGTTGGTGAGATTGGGATTGATGTGGCGCCCATTGGCGTCGAACAGCATCTCCTCCTGCAGCGCCATGCCGATGCCCATCGAGATGCCGCCCTCGACCTGGCCCTCGACCAGCATGGGATTGATGGCGGTGCCGCAATCATGGGCGGCGCAGATGCGCAGTATGTCGACCTCGCCGGTCTCGTCATCGACGTCGACTTCGGCGATCTGCGTCGCATAGACGTAAGTGGCGAACGGTTTGCCCTGCCCCGTCTCCGGGTCCATGGCCACCGTCGGCGGATTCCAGGTGGCGCTGCCGATGGCCGGCTGGCCGAGCACGACCTGCGAGCGATGCGCCAACTCGCCGATGGCCACCGCGCGCTGCGGGAAGTTCTTCACCTGGATTTTGCGGTCTTTCGCCTCGAGCTGGCTCGTCTTCACCCCGAGCATGGGCGCCGCCGTTTCGAACAGAATCGCCTTGGCTGCCTCGGCGGCGAGCCAGATGGCATTGCCGGTGACGTAGGTGGTGCGACTGGCGATGGCGCCGGTGTCCATCGGCGTCACGTCGGTGTCGGCCGAGACCACGTGCACGTCGTCGGTGGCGATGCCGAGCGCCTCGGCCGCGATCTGGCCGAGCACCGTGAGCGAGCCCTGCCCCGTCTCCACCGTTCCTGTAAGCACGGTGGCGGTGCCATCCTCGTTCACCTTCACCACGGCCGCGCTTGGATTAGCGACGACGGTGAAGCCGATCGGATACCACATGCAGGCAATGCCGCGTCCGCGCCGCTTCATGACCGCGCCTCCCAACCGAACCGCTCGGCCGCCTTGAGCAGCGACTCTTTCACTACGACGCTGTGCAGCACCTGGCCGGTCGGGCTCAGCGAGCCTTCATCGAATACGTTACGCAGGCGGATTTCGAGCGGGTCGATGCTGAGCGCCTTGGCGATGTCATCCATGTGCGACTCGTAGGCGAAGCACACCTGCGGCGCGCCGAAGCCGCGCATGGCCCCGGTCATGGTCTTGTTGGTGTAGACCACGAAGGCCTCCGCCACGACGTTGTCGATCTTGTAGGGCCCGGGCGCTAGGATGCAGGCCTTACCAAGGGTCGTCTCGCTCCACGAGCAATAGGCGCCGCCGTCGAGCACGAGCCGGATCTGGCGCGCCAGGATGCGGCCTTGCTTGGTCACGCCGGTCTTGTAATCCATGATGATGGGGTGGCGGGTCTTGGTCGAGGTGAACTCCTCGCCGCGCGTGAACACGCCCTTCACCGGCCGGCCGGCCTTCTTCGACAGGAGCGCCAGCGCCGGTTCCTGCGAGATTTCGTTCTTGCCGCCGAAATTGCCGCCGACAATGGTGGCGATGACGCGGACACGGCTCATCGGCAGCTTCAGAGTACGGGCGATGTCGGCGCGCGCCAGCGTAATGCGCCCGATCGTCGCCCAGACGGTGAGGCGGCCGGTGGCGTCCCAGTCGGCGATTGCCGCGTGCGGCTCCAATGACACGTGCTCAACCATCTGAGTGCTGAATCGCCCCTCGAAGATGTGGTCGGATTCGGCAAATCCCTTTTCGACGTCGCCTTTGCGGATCACCTTGGTGGCAAAGATGTTGCTGTTGGGTGCATGCACCTTGGCGGAGTCGTCGCGCATGGCCGCGATCGGATCGAGGACCGCCGGCAGCGGCTCGTACTCCACCACGATCTTCTCGAGCGCCTCGTTCGCGATCTGCTCGGTGACTGCCGCCACCGCCGCAACGCCATCGCCGGCATGGAACACCTGCTCGTCGACCAACACCGGCTGGTCCTGGAACGAGGGCCCGAATGAATTGACCGGAATCTCTTTGCCGGTGAGTACCGCCATCACGCCGGGCATGGCCTCGGCCGCGCTGGTGTCGATGCGCTTGATACGGGCGGACGCAATGCCGGCCCGCTTGATGCGAGCATGAAGCATACCCGGGAAGGAGAGGTCGTCGATGTACTTGGTCTGCCCGAGGCCGTGCAGGCGGCCGTCCGGCCGCGTCGCGCGCTGGCCGACGGCGCGGGTCTGCTGACGCGCATCGACCGTAAGCGGC
>JAUSIF010000291.1 GCA_030648135.1 Xanthobacteraceae bacterium | reverse complement strand
TCGGCGGCGGCGATGTGCATGGCGGTCGGGAACGCATCGTTCGACGACTGCGAGAGGTTCACATGGTCGTTGGGATGGATCGGTTTCTTCGAGCCCATCACGCCGCCGAGCATCTCGATGGATCGGTTTCCGATCACCTCGTTGGCGTTCATGTTCGATTGCGTCCCGGAGCCGGTCTGCCAGACCACCAGCGGGAAATGCTCGTCGAGCTTGCCCTCGATGACCTCCTGGGCGGCGCGTGCGATGGCGTCGGCGAGCTTGGCCTCGATCAGGCCCATGTCCTTGTTCACCAGCGCGGACGCCCGTTTGACGATGCCGAGCGCGCGCACGATCGGCTTGGGCAGGCGTTCTCCACCGATTTTGAAGTTTTCCAGGGAGCGTTCGGTCTGCGCGCCCCAATAACGGTCGGCGGGGACCTCGATCGGTCCGAAGCTGTCGGTTTCGGTGCGGGTCGCAGCCATGGGTTGAGTCGAAGCTCTGTCTTGCAAGCGCCGCCAAGCTTCTAGCACGCACGCCGGGCCGCCGAAACCGCGCGCCGGCTTGCGTTGGCCTGTGCCTTCCACGGTTGACCCGACTCTCGGTCCATGACCATCTGTCGCAGGGCTATGACATTTGGCCGTTGCTAGCTTGTTCTAATCCGGTTCGAAGGATTGGGCTACGACCGGCGGCAAGATTCGGAAGCTCTCAGTCAGCGGATCTCCAACGGGGGGCGGAGGTGACCGATGGCCGAGGTGATCAATCTTCGGCGCAAACGCAAGGGACGAATCCGCCAACAGGCTGTAGCGGAAGCAGCCGGTCGGCGCGCGCGATTCGGCCGCCCCATTGCGGAGCGTAAGTTCGACCAGGCGCTGCATTCGAAGCGCATCCGTGTCCTCGACGGCCATCGTATCGAGCCCGAGGCCGAACGATGAAGAGTCCCGTCGTCAAGCGGTCGATCGTCATCGCCGGACACAAGACCAGCGTCAGCCTCGAGGATGCCTTCTGGGATTCGCTCAAGGAGATCGCCGCCCGGCGCCATGCGACGCTCTCCGATCTGGTCGCCAACATCGATGCCGCGCGCAACCACGGCAATCTATCCTCGGCGATCCGGCTGTTCGTGCTCGATCATTTCCGCTCGCTCAAAGGCTCCGCCTAGAGCCTTATTCGTTTTGATGGAATCAGAGTCGGGCTCTAGCTTTTTGTTTGAGCATGATCTTTTCCGAAAACCGGTTCCCACTTTTCGGGATCATGCTCTAGAATCCGGCGGCCGGCGGCAGGGCAGCTGTTTCCGGAGGGTGTGTAACCTTTGACACGAGCGAATTTCGGCAGCGGCCGGGATCACCATTTCGCGCGTTGAACCTGGGTGCGTGGTCACCTATAAGCACTGGCTGTCATCCCCGCGTGGGTCGCGGGGGGAGGCGAGACCATGCCTTGGAAGAACCAGAGCGGCGGACCTTGGGGCGGTGGGCCGCGCGGGCCTTGGGGTTCTGGTCCGCAATCGGGCGGGCCGACGCCTCCGGATCTGGAGGACTTGATCCGCCGCGGCCAGGACAAGCTCAAGACCTTTTTGCCCGGCGGCGGCTCCCTTGGCGGCCGCGGCGGCATCCTGCTCGCGGTGGCGTTGGCCATCATCTGGATGGCATCCGGCTTCTACCGGGTCGACGCCGACGAACAGGGCGTGGTGCTGCGCTTCGGCAAGTTCACCCAGATCACCCAGCCGGGCCTCAATTATCACTGGCCCTATCCGATCGAGACCGCGCTCACGCCCAAGGTCACCAGCATCCGGCGCGTCGACGTGGGCATGCGCGTGATCGAGGATCCGCGCCGCGGCACCACCATGCGCGACGTGGCCGAGGAGAGCCTGATGCTCACCGGCGACGAGAATATCGTCGATGTGGATTTCTCGGTGTTCTGGCTGGTGACCAATGCCTCGATGTATCTCTTCAACGTGCAGAATCCGGAGGGCACCATCAAGGCGGTGTCCGAGAGCGCCATGCGCGAGGTGATCGGGCGCAACCAGATCCAGCCGATCCTCACCGGCGCGCGTCAGAACATCGAGCTGGCGGTCCACGATTTGATGCAGAAGACGCTCGACGAATACCAGGCCGGCGTCCAGATCACCCAGGTGCAGTTGCAGAAGGTCGATCCGCCGGCGCAGGTGATCGATTCCTTCCGCGACGTGCAGGCCGCCCGCGCCGATGCCGAACGCGTCCAGAACGAGGCGCAGACCTATGCCAACCGGATCGTGCCCGAGGCGCGCGGCCGCGCGGCGCAGATCCAGCAGGCCGCCGAGGCCTATCGCGAGCAGACCGTCGCCGAGGCGCGCGGCCAAGCCTCCCGCTTCCTGCAAATTTACGGCGAATACAAGAAGGCGCCGGACGTGACCCGCCGGCGCATGTATTTGGAGACCATGGAACGCGTGTTCGGCGGCATGGATAAGATCATCATCGACCCGAGCACGTCGGCGCGCGGCGGCGGCGTAGTGCCCTATCTGCCGCTGGGCGAGCTCGGCCGCGGTCCGCAGACGCCGCAGACTCCGGGAGCGAGGACGCAGGGAGGCGGCCGATGATGAAAGGGATTGCCGGAGTGCTGGCGGTGCTGGCGGCGCTCGCCGCGGTCGCCGGCTATACCACGGTGTTCTTCGTCCACCAGACCCAGCAGGCGCTGGTGCTGAGATTGGGCGAGCCGGTCAACGTCATCACCGAGCCCGGACTGCGGTATAAATGGCCGCTGGTCGAGAGCGTGGTCCATATCGACAAGCGCATCCTCGACCTCGAAAATACCTCGCAGGAACTCATCGCTTCCGATCAGAAGCGGCTCGTGGTCGATGCCTTCGCGCGCTACAAGATCGTCGATCCCCTGAAGTTCTTCCAATCGGTCGGCACCATCGAAGGCGCCAATTCCCGGCTCGCCACCGTGCTCAATTCCTCGCTCCGGCGCGTGCTCGGCGAGGCCAGCCTGATCCAGGTGGTGCGCGACGAACGCGCGCTCCTGATGGCTCGCATCCGCGAGCAGGCGAACCGGGAAGCCTCCGCCTTCGGCATCACGGTCATCGACGTGCGCATCCGCCGCGCCGATCTGCCCGAGATCAACAGCCAGGCGGTGTTCCAGCGCATGCAGACCGAACGCCAGCGCGAGGCGGCCGAGATCCGCGCCAACGGCGCCCAGCTCGCGCAGACCATCCGCGCGCGCGCTGACCGCGACGTGACCGTCCTGATCGCGGATGCGACCTCGACAGGCGAAAAAGTCCGCGGCGAAGGCGACGGCGAGCGCAACCGCATCTTCGCCGACG
>JAUSIF010000290.1 GCA_030648135.1 Xanthobacteraceae bacterium | reverse complement strand
GGCACGCTCAAGCTCGAGGAGAGCCAGGCCGCCGCCGCCGTCGGCCAGATCGCGCTCGCGCGTATCTGGACCGAGACGCTCGCCGCCGTGGGGCTCACCGCCGGCCAAGTGCTGCTCACCCTCGGCGACACCGAGGAGCGCCGGCGCTATCTCAACGCCCGCTCGACCATCGGCAAGCTCTTGGAACTTCGCGCCGTGCCCATCATCAACGAGAACGACACGGTGGCAACCAGCGAAATCCGCTACGGCGACAACGATCGTCTCGCCGCCCGGGTCGCCACCATGATGAGCGCCGACTTGCTCGTGCTGTTGTCGGATGTGGACGGCCTCTACGACACGCCGCCGCATGAAAACTCAAACGCGAAATTGATCCCCATCGTTCAGCGGGTGACGGCCGAAATCGAGGCCATGGCCGGAGCGGCCGGCTCCGGCCATGCCCGCGGCGGCATGCGCACCAAGATCGAAGCGGCGAAGATCGCGACCGCCGCCGGCACCCATTTGGTGATCGCCTCGGGCCGCAAGCAGCATCCCCTGCGCGCCATCGCCGAAGGCGGCCCCTGCACCTGGTTCCTCACCCCGGCCAATCCCGTCACCGCGCGCAAGAAATGGATCGGCGGCAGCCTGGAGCCCAAGGGCGCGATCCATATCGATGCCGGCGCCGTCGCCGCGTTGCGCCGGGGCAAGAGCCTGCTTCCCGCCGGCGTGGTCCGTGTCGAAGGCGCCTTCGCCCGCGGCGATGCGGTGGTGATCCGCGGCCCCGACGGCGGCGAGGTCGGCCGCGGCCTCGTCGCCTATGACCGGGAGGATGCCCAACGGCTGGTCGGTCAAAACAGCGAGCGCATCGAGGCCATCCTGGGCTATCGTGGCCGCTCCGAAATGATCCACCGCGACGATCTGGTATTGGGCGGAGAGTGAAGGGCGGCATGAAAGCGCGCCTCGAAAAAACCGAAGCGAACGGCGACGTCGCCGCCTTGATGAGCGATATCGGCCTCCGCGCTCGCGCCGCCGCCCGCGCCCTCGCCCTCGCCGAGCCTGCGAAGAAGACCGCGGCGCTCAAGGCCGCGGCAGCCGCAATCCGCGACAACGCGTCGGCGATCCTGCAAGCCAATGCCGAGGATATTTCCGCTGCCCGCGCCGACCAGGCCACCCCCGCTTTCCTCGATCGCTTGTCGCTCGACGACAAGCGCGTTGCCGCGATCGCCGAAGGCATCGAGACCGTCGCCGCGCTCGCCGACCCCGTCGGCGAGGTGACCGCTTCCTGGCAACGCCCCAACGGACTAAAGATCGAGCGCGTGCGCACCCCGCTCGGCGTCATCGCCGTCATCTATGAAAGCCGGCCGAGTGTCACGGCGGACGCCGGCGCGCTCTCGGTCAAGGCCGGCAATGCGGTAATCCTGCGCGGCGGCTCGGAAAGCTTCCGCTCAAGCCGCGCGATCCATGCGGCGCTCGTGCGTGGGCTCGCCAGCGAGGGCTTGCCCGCCGACGCGATCCAGCTGGTGCCGACGCGGGACCGTGCCGCCGTCGGCGAGTTGCTCTCCGGCCTCGGCGGCA
The DNA here is from genome assembly GCA_030648135.1 of Xanthobacteraceae bacterium. GTDB lineage: Bacteria > Pseudomonadota > Alphaproteobacteria > Rhizobiales > Xanthobacteraceae > JAUSIF01. Next base: position 8,431 of record JAUSIF010000290.1, on the reverse strand, counting down.
TGATCGACGTGGTGGTGCCGCGCGGCGGCAAGGAACTGGTCGGACGCGTGGAGGCGGAGGCGCGCGTGCCGGTCTTCGCGCATCTGGAAGGCATCTGCCACGTCTATGTCCATGCGCCCGCCGACCTCGCCATGGCGAAGACGATCGTTCTCAACGCCAAGATGCGGCGCACCGGCGTGTGCGGGGCGGCCGAGACGCTGCTCATCGATCGCAAGCTCGCCTCGACGCATTTGAGGCCGCTCATCGAGATGCTGATCGAAGCCGGCTGCGAGATCAGAGGCGACGAGGCGACGCGCGCCGTGGATAAGCGTGTCGTTCCGGCGAGCGAACAGGATTGGTCGACCGAATATCTCGACGCCATCCTGTCGGTGAAGGTGGTCGACGGGCTCAAGGCCGCGATCGACCATATCGAGCGCTATGGCTCGCACCATACCGATTCGATCGTGACCGGCGACAAGGCCGCAGCAGAGACATTCTTGCAGGAAGTGGATTCGGCGATCGTGCTGCACAATGCCTCGACCCAGTTTGCCGACGGCGGCGAGTTCGGCTTCGGTGGCGAGATCGGCATCGCCACCGGCCGCCTGCACGCCCGCGGTCCGGTCGGGGTCGAGCAGCTCACCTCGTTCAAGTATCGCGTGCGCGGGACCGGACAGACCAGGCCGTGAGCGCGCCGCTGCGAACATTGCCCCGCGACATCACCCATATGCCGATCGCAGCACCCGGCCTGCGTATCGGCCTCCTCGGCGGCAGTTTCAATCCGGCGCACGCGGCCCATCGCGCCATCAGTCTCCTCGCGCGCAAACGTCTTGGCCTCGACCGCGTCTGGTGGCTGGTGAGCCCCGGCAATCCGCTGAAGGACACCAGCCGTTGGCCGCCGCTCGCCGACCGCGTCGCCCGCGCGCGCAAGCTCGCCGCAAGTCCCTGCATCGAGGTGACCGGAATCGAGGCCAAGCTTGGCACCCGCTTCACCTATGACACCGTCGCAGAACTCCGGCGGCGATGCCCAGGCGTTCGTTTCGTCTTTCTCATGGGCGCCGACATTCTCGCCGAATTCCACCGCTGGCGGCGTTGGCGGGAGCTTGTTCGTCTCGTGCCGATAGCGGTGATCGATCGATCGGGTCCAAGCCTTTCCGCCCTCGCCTCCCCGGCCGCGATTGCGCTTGTTCGCGCCCGGATCGAAGAGAGCGAAGCTGCAAGCCTGCCCTTGCGCACGCCGCCCGCCTGGGTCTTGCTGCACGGCCTCAAGTCGCCCATTTCCTCGACCGCGCTCCGTGCCGCCGCCCGCGCCCAAGCAAAGGGTTGAAACCATTCCCCGCAAACCCATATCCTTGAAAGCGCGCCGCGGCCGCAAATCGCCGAAGCGCGGGCGTGATCGCATCAAGAGGAAAGGAACCCTGTCCGTTCCTGCGCATTCCGCGGCCCACCGCAAACAGGCCGCGCCTTTCTCCAGGGCGCGTCCAGACCCGGAGCAGACCCTCGCTCTCGTCCTCGCCCGCCTCGACGACGACAAGGCAGCGGACACGGTCAAGATCAATCTCAAAGGCAAGACTACGCTCGCCGACTACATGGTGGTGAGCTGCGGCCGTTCGCACCGGCATGTCGGCGCGATCGCCGAGCATCTGCGCGAGACCCTCGCCAAAGCCGGCGTTGCCGGTGTGCGCGTCGAAGGCCTGCCGCATTGCGACTGGGTGTTGATCGACGCCGGTGACGTGATCGTTCATGTTTTTCGCCCGGAAGTGCGCAGCTTCTACAATCTCGAGAAGATGTGGGCGCGCGCACGGCCCCAAACCGAAGCCTGAGCGGATCGCGGCGCTTCGCCCATGCGGCTCCTCATCGCGGCGGTTGGACGCCTCAAGACCGGCCCCGAGCGTGTCCTGATCGAGCGCTATCTGGAGCGCGCCAATGCCGCGGGCCGCGCGGTGGGGCTCGCTCCCGTAAATGTGATCGAGGTCGCCGAGAGTAGCGCCCGCCGCCCGGCCGATCGGCTCGCGGAAGAGGCCTCGGCTCTGAAAGCCGCGCTGCCCAAGGGCGCGCGCCGGATCGCCCTCGATTCCCGCGGCCGCAATCTCACCAGCGAGGAGTTCGCGGCCCGGCTCGCGGCCTGGCGCGATGGCGGCGCGCCCGTGGCCGTCTTTCTCATCGGCGGCGCCGATGGTCTCGCTGGTGCCGCAAGTACGGGCAGCGACCTGGTGCTTTCTTTCGGCTCTGCCACTTTTCCGCACCAGATCGTCCGTATCTTGCTCGCCGAACAGATTTATCGCGCCGTCACCATCCTCTCCGGCCATCCCTATCATCGCGGCTGATGACGATTCTCTCTGGCAATAGCCCGACCGCCACAGTTCCGCCGGCTTCGAGCCGGTGGACCAAGCTTGTGCCGTTGACCGTCGCCACCTTATTGCTTGCCCTTGCCAGCGCCGAAGCTCAGCAGCCGTCTCCGCCCGGCAGCGCGCGCGAGGTCGAAAAGGCCGAGCGCCAGCGTGAGCTCGAAATCCTGCGCGGCGATCTCGATCGCACCAAGGAAGCCGAGGCGAAGCTCAAGGCCGAGATCGAGGCAATCAAGGACGATCGCAAGAAGTTCGCCCAGGCGCTGCTCGACACCGCGGCGCGCACGCGCGCGATCGAAGGCAAGCTCACCGCCACCGAGGCGCGGCTCATGCCGCTCGCTGCCCACGAGACCGAAATCCGCCACTCGCTCGATTCCCGCCACGCTGTGCTCGCCGAAGTATTGGCCGCCTTGATGAGATTGGGACGCCAGCCCGCGCCGGCGCTGATTCTGCGTCCCGAAGACGCGCTCGCATCGGTGCGCTCGGCGATCCTGCTCGGCGCGGTCATCCCGGAATTGCGCGCCGAGGCCGAAGTGCTTGCCGTGGATCTCGCCGAACTTGCCCGCGTTCGTCGCGAGATCGCCGCCGAGCGCGACGCGCTTAGCGCGGACCGCGTTGCCCTCGAACAGGAGCACCGCCGGATCGCCGCGCTGGTGGACGAGCGCCAGCGCCATCAGGTCGAGAACGAGAAGACGCTCGAAAGCGAACGTGCCCGCTCGCTTACACTCGCCAAGCAGGTTGATTCGGTGCGCGATCTCGTCAACCGGATGGAGAAGGAGATCGCGAGCGCCGCCCGCGCCGCCGAATCGGCCCGCCGGCAAACCGATGCCAAGATCTCGTTGGCGGCGCTTGCGGACCCGGGCCGAATCACCCCCGCCATTCCCTTCGCCCAGGCCAAGGGCCGTCTGCCCCTGCCGGTGACGGGAACGCGCGGGCGCGAATATGGCGCCCCCGACAAGGTTAGTGGCTCGGAGAAGGGCCTTTCGATCACGACCCGTCCCGGCACCCAGGTCACTACCCCCTGCGATGGCTGGGTCGTCTATGCGGGGCTGTTCCGATCTTACGGCCGACTATTGATCATCAATGCCGGTGGCGGATATCATGTGCTTCTGGCAGGTATGGAACGGATCACCGTCGATCTCGGGCAGTTCGTGCTCACCGGCGAGCCCGTAGCGGTGATGGGAAGCGGGCCTCGGATGGCCTCCGCCACGGAAGCGGACTCCTCACAACCGATCCTCTATATCGAGTTCCGCAAGGACGGAAACTCGATCGATCCGAGCCCCTGGTGGGCGGTGACTGAAGCAGAAAAGGTTCGCGGATGATGCGTAGAACGTCATTGTTTATTTTCGGCGCTGCAGTAGGCGCGTTGCTGGCCGTAGCTGCGATCCAACCCCGCATCCTGCTCAGCGCGACTGCCAAGGCCGCAAGCTCGGATACCTACCGGCAACTCAACTTGTTCGGCGACATTTTCGAGCACGTACGCGCCCAATATGTCGAGAAGCCGAATGACGTTAAGCTGATCGAGTCGGCGATCAACGGCATGCTGAATTCGCTCGACCCGCACTCGGCCTTCCTCGACATCAAGAACTTCCGCGACATGCAGACGCAGACCCGCGGCGAGTTCGGCGGCCTCGGCATCGAGGTCACCATGGAGAACGGGCTGGTGAAGGTGGTCTCGCCGATGGACGGTACGCCGGCCTACCGCGCCGGCATTCAGCCGAACGACCTCATCACTCATCTCGACAACGAGCCGGTGAAGGGCCTCACGCTCGAGCAGGCCGTCGACAAAATGCGCGGCCCGGTGAATTCGTCGATCAATTTGCGCATCATGCGCAAGGACGTGGAGAAGCCGGTCGAGGTCAAGATCGTCCGCGAGATCATCTCGATCAGGAACGTGCGCGCACGCGTCGAAGGCGAAGATATCGGCTACGTACGCATCACCAGCTTCCAGGGCGAGCGTACGCTCGAACAGCTCAAGAGCGGGGTCACCGATATCCAGAAGCAAATACCCGCCGACAAGCTCAAGGGCTACATCGTCGATCTGCGCAACAACGGCGGCGGATTGCTCGATCAGGCGATCGCGGTCTCCGACGCATTCCTGGAGCGCGGCGAGATCGTCTCCACCCGCGGCCGTAACCCGGACGACACCCAGCGTCACAATGCGCGGCCGGGCGACATCACCAACGGCAAGCCGCTGATCGTCATCATCAACGGCGGTGCGGCCTCGGCCTCCGAGATCGTCGCCGGCGCATTGCAGGACCACAAGCGCGCGACGCTTTTAGGCAGCCGTTCGTTCGGCAAGGGTTCGGTGCAGACCGTGATCCCGATCGGCTCCTATGGGGCCTTGAAACTCACAACTGCGCGTTACTTCACGCCGGCGGGCCGCTCGATCCAGGCCAAGGGCATCTCGCCCGACATCGAGCTGATCCAGGACTTGCCCGACGATCTCAAGGGCAAGGTCGAGACGCGGGGCGAATCATCCTTGCGCGGCCACTTGAAGAACGGCGAGAAGGAAGAGGAGAAGGGCGGCTCTCCCGCCTATGTGCCGCCCGATCCGAAGGACGACAAGCAGCTCATTTTCGCTTTCGAGTTGCTGCGCGGGACGCAGAAAAACAGCGCTTTCCCGCCAAACCCGAAGGCGGCCATTCCGAACTAAGGGGTTCCCGCCTGAAGCTTTGCAGCCCCGCCCAACCCTTCCGGGCGGGGTTTCGCTTTGCGGCGCATGCTAGACTGATTGCGATTCGTTCAAGGGATCGCGACGTGGCGGCGGACGATCTCGGCACTCCCCTCGGCTCCGGCCGGACCAAGCGCAGCGGCCGGCGCTTGTCCGTGCCGATGCTGCCGTTGATCGCGGGTGCGCTCGCCTCCATCATCGTTGTTGCGATCTTATGGATCGCCCTGGTCGACGATCCGCTCGGCGGCGAGCCGATGTCCGTGGTCACGATCGAAGCTCTGAAAATAAAAGAAGCGGCGCGCCCGCCGGCGGCCGGCTCTCCGCCCGCCGGCAATGTGCGCACGGCGGAAGGCGCCAAACCCGGCGAGCAGACGGTCACCATCATCGACGGCAAGAGCGGCGCCCGCAAGGAAGTTGCCGTGCGCGGCGGTGAAGCGGTCGAGGAACCGGTCGGAGCGGCGCCGCCCATCGATGTGCGGCTGGCTGAATCCTCGCGTCACGGCGTGATCCCGCGCGTGGCTCCCGATGGCGCACGGCCGCTCGACGCCTATGCCCGAACGAGCACGATTACGGCTGCCGACCGCAAAGGCCCGCTCATCGCCATCGTCGTGGGCGGGCTCGGCGTGGGCGCGATTGCCACCGGCGATGCGATCGCCAAGCTTCCCGACGTCGTCACCCTCGCCTTCGCGCCCTATGGCGCCGATCTTTCCCGCTGGGTCGCGCGGGCGCGCGGCACCGGGCACGAGGTCCTGCTGCAGCTGCCGATGGAGCCCTTCGACTATCCGGACAACGATCCGGGCCCGCAGACCCTGCTCTCCTCGCTCTCGCCCGAACAAAATATCGACCGCCTGTATTGGTTCCTCAGCCGCTTTCAGGGATATGTGGGCGTGACGAATTTCATGGGCGCGCGTTTCACCTCGAACGAAACGGCGCTTGCTCCGGTGCTGCGCGACCTCGCCAAACGCGGGCTCGTCTATCTCGACGACGGCTCCTCCGCACGCAGCCTGGCGCAAAAAGTCGCCGCGAGCGCCAACATGCCTTTCCTCAAGGCCGATCTCGTCGTCGATTCCGCTCCGAACTGGTCGGAGATCGACGCGGCGCTGGACAAGCTCGAGAAGCTCGCGGCCGAGCACGGCATCGCCGTCGGCACGGCGAGCGCGCTGCCGATCTCGGTGGAACGGATCGCGCGCTGGGTGAAGGCGGCGGAGGCGCGCGGCATCCGCATCGTGCCCTTGAGCGCGCTCTTGCTCAAGGCTAAGCAGAGCTGAGGCGCCGCTCCGGCGCCCATATCCGTCGGCGCCCCGCTGCCTTCATGGCCCACTACGAGGATCTTCCCTACCGTCCTTGCGTCGGCATGATGCTCATCAACCGCGCGGGGCTCGTGTTCATCGGCCGGCGCAGCGGCGGGCCCGAGCACGTCGACGATACCCATGCCTGGCAAATGCCGCAGGGCGGCGTCGATCCGGGCGAGGATATCTACAAGGCCGCGCTGCGCGAGCTTTATGAGGAGACCAACGTGCGCTCGGCCTCCCTCCTGGCCGAGACGAAGGACTGGTATGCCTACGACATTCCGCGCGAGATCATAGGCCAGGCCTGGGCCGGCAAATATCGCGGCCAGAAGCAGAAATGGTACGCGCTGCGCTTCACCGGCAAGGACTCGGAAATCGACATCGCGCACCCGGCGGGCGGGCACGAGCCCGAATTCGTCGAATGGCGCTGGGAGAAGATGGAACGCCTGCCCGAGATGATCATTCCGTTCAAACGGAAGGTTTATGAGCAGGTGATCGAGGAGTTCCGGCAGTTCGGAGCGCGCTGAAGAGCAACCGGCAATGCTTCAGTGCCGCGCCGCGCCTGCCTCTGTGAGCGCCGCCGCGACCGCCTTGATCTGATCGAGAACCTCGACCGCCTTCCAGCGCGCCGCCTCGTCCTTTGCCTCGGCAATATTTTCCTCGGCTTTGCGGACGGCGGCGGCGAATTCCTCGCGATCGATCTCCTCGACCGCAACCGCGGTCTCGGCCAGCACGGTGAGACCCTTCGGGTTCACTTCCGCGAAGCCGCCGCGCACATAGAGGCGCTTGGCGCCGCTCGTATCCTTGATCGTAAGAATGCCGGGCCTGAGCGTGGAGACGAACGGCGCGTGGCCCGCGAGCACGCCGAAATCGCCCTCCGATCCCGGCACGTCGACCTGCTCCACCTCGCCGGAGAAGACGAGGCGCGTGGGCGAGACCAGCTCGAACGGAAAGGTCGCCATCGCCGATCAGAGCTTGATCTTGCCGCGCTCGACCGCGAAGCCGAAGCCGAGCCCGATCACGCCGCCGATCAGGGTGAGCAGCGCGATGTGCTGGACCTGGCTCGAGGTCAGCTCCTTGTCATGGCGCGACGAGATGCCTTTCCCCGTGATTTCGATATTCAACGGCCCGATCCTGATCTCGGCGGATTCGGGCCGCGTGGCGTAGCCGATCAGCGCGCCCGCCAAGACGCCGATCGCCAGAAAAACCACCATGGCATTCGATTGCCGTCCAAGAATTTGCATGGCTAGGCCGCCTCCGCAGCCAGTTTCTTGCCCTTCTCGACCGCTTCCTCGATGGTACCGACCATGTAGAAGGCGGCCTCGGGCAGATGATCATACTTGCCTTCGCACAGACCTTTGAAGCCTTTTATGGTGTCGGCGAGTTCCACGAACACGCCCGGAAAGCCGGTGAATACCTCGGCGACGTGGAAGGGCTGCGACAGGAAGCGCTCGATCTTGCGCGCCCGCGCCACCGCGATCTTATCCTCTTCCGACAGCTCGTCCATGCCCAGGATCGCGATGATGTCCTGCAAGGCCTTGTAGCGCTGGAGGATTTGCTGCACCTGGCGGGCGATCGCGTAATGCTCCTCGCCGACCACCAGCGGGGAGAGCATGCGCGAGGTGGAATCGAGCGGATCGACCGCCGGATAGATGCCCTTCTCGGCGATCGAGCGCGACAAGACGGTGGTGGCGTCGAGATGGGCGAATGAGGTTGCCGGCGCGGGGTCAGTCAAATCGTCGGCGGGCACATAGATCGCCTGCACCGAGGTGATCGAGCCCTTGGTGGTGGTGGTGATGCGCTCCTGCAAGGCACCCATGTCGGTGGCAAGCGTCGGCTGATAGCCGACCGCCGAAGGAATGCGCCCGAGAAGCGCCGACACTTCCGAGCCTGCCTGGGTGAAACGGAAGATGTTATCGACGAAGAACAAGACGTCCTGGCCCTGGTCGCGGAAATATTCGGCGACGGTGAGGCCGGAGAGGCCGACGCGGGCGCGCGCACCGGGCGGCTCGTTCATCTGGCCGTACACCAGCGCGCATTTGGAGCCCGCGGTCGAGCCCTTGTTCTTCTTCGGGTCCTTGTTCACGCCCGATTCGATCATCTCGTGATAGAGGTCGTTGCCCTCGCGCGTGCGCTCGCCGACG
>JAUSIF010000286.1 GCA_030648135.1 Xanthobacteraceae bacterium | reverse complement strand
GATGCACTGGCGCTGCATGCTGCGCCAGTCACCCTGAAGGAACTCGCGGCGGCAACCCGATTGCATCCGTCGACCGCGCACCGCATCTTGAGCGTGATGGTGCAAAATCGTTTCGTCGATCGCATCGAGCCCGGCACCTATTGCCTCGGCGCCATCGTCGATCCGGGGCAGCGGGTCGCAGAGTCGGACGACAGGAACAACATCTTTTGTCACCGGATTGAAGTGCTGCGGGCGTCCCGATGAGCGATGCGATATTCCGGCCGTTGTGGTGAACTACCTCGCCGCGCAGCGTCACGACATGGCTAGCCGCATGTGACCGCTGTCGGCGCGTCGTTTTTGCGCGGCATCGGCGCCGCCGCCAAGAATTCCGAAGCGGCCAAGGCGCTACTCAAGCACCTCGCGGGTCCGGGCACGGCGGCGGTGTTGAAATCGCGCGGGATGCAGCGGCCCGCGTCCTAAGCCAAATGAAAACGCCCGCGGGGGGACGCGGGCGTTCTCGCCGGGCGGCGCCTGGGAGGGTAGCTCGCTCAGCAGGCCGAGCGGGCGGCGTCGCGGGCAATATGCTCGATCTCGCCGCGCGAGACGCTGATGTCGGCGAGTCCGCGATCGTCGAGCCGCATCAGCTCTTCATAAGTACGGCGATAAGTGCGCCAACGGCGAATTTGTCGCACCAGAAATTCCCACAGCAACATGGTTCAACTCCTTTTGCGCGTGCGCCACGACTTTCCTGCAAGGCGCCTACGCGGATCATTTTTTCGAAATCAACATAATCCCGTAGGACCGAGCCGGTTAGTACGCGGCGGGCATTGCTGCTTTGCGGTAAGCGCATGGCGCTTGCATATATTTTCACCCTCCAAGATGACGGCGGCGGCTTCGCGACTCTGCAAAGCATGCTAAAGACCGGGCCCGGATGCAGAGGGGATTGCAATGGCGAAAGCCAAAAAATCGAAAACCGCCAAATCTAAATCCAAGAAGCCGAAATCCAAGCAATCGAAACCCGCCGGACCCAAGGCCGCAAAGCCGCTCTTCGCCGTGCCCGCGACTTATGTGCCGATCGCCGGCTCGAACGAAGTGTTCCAGGTCCGCCGCATCTATTGCATCGGCCGCAACTATGCCGCCCACGCGCGCGAGATGGGCTCGGACCCGACACGCGAGCCGCCGTTCTTCTTCCAGAAGCCGACCGACGCGATCCAGGTGGTGTTTCCGGGCAAGCTCGCCGAGCATCCCTATCCGACGCTGACCAAGAATTATCACTATGAGGTGGAGCTGGTGGCGGCGCTGAAGTCCGGCGGCAAGAACATCCCGGCCGCGAGCGCGCTCGATCACGTCTATGGCTACGCCGTCGGCCTCGACATGACCCGGCGCGACTTGCAGATCGGCATGCGCGAACAGAAAAAGCCGTGGGATCTGGGCAAGGCCTTCGATCACGGCGCGCCGATCGGCCCGTTGCATCCGGCGGCGAAGACCGGCCCTTTCAACAAGGGCGCGATCTCGCTCAGCGTCAACGGCGAGGTCAAGCAGCAGTCCGATCTATCCAACATGACCTGGAGCGTGCCCGAGCAGATCGAAAAGCTCTCGCAGGCCTTCGAGCTGAAAGCCGGCGACCTGATCTATACCGGCACGCCCGAGAACGTCGGGCCGGTGGTGGTGGGCGACGTGATCGTCTGCAAGATCGCCGGCCTGCCGGATCTTTCGATCAGGATCGTGCAGGGCTGAGCCGAATATTTTCGCCATGCCCGTTCCCGCGCAAGCCTTGTTCTTCGACGTGTTCGGAACGCTGGTGGATTGGCGTACCGGCATCGCGCGCGAGGCCGAGCGGGCGTTGCGGCCGCTCGGCCATGAGCTCGACTGGATCGCCTTCGCCGATGCCTGGCGCGGCGAATACCAGCCCTCCATGGAGGAAGTCCGCGCCGGCCGCCTGCCGTTCTGCAAGCTCGACGTGCTGCACCGCTATAATCTCGAGCGCATCTTGCCGCGCTTCAAGATCGAGGGCGTCGCCGAGGAGGTATTGGCCGATCTCAACCTCGCCTGGCATCGGCTCGACGCCTGGCCCGACGTGGCCCGCGGCCTGGCGCGGCTCGGAAAAAAATTCCTGCTGGCGCCGTGTTCGAACGGAAACATTTCCATCATGGTCGATCTCGCGCGCCGCAACGGCATCGTCTGGGACGCGATTTTGGGCTCGGAGATCGCCGGCGACTTCAAGCCGAAGCCGCGCGTCTATCTCGCCGCCTGCGCGGCGTTCAACCTGCCGCCGCGCGAGTGCATGATGGTGGCGGCGCACAGCCGCGATCTCAAGTCCGCGGCGGCCTGCGGTCTCAGCACCGCCCATGTCGCGCGCCCCGACGAATATGGTCCCGCCACCGGCGAAGCGGGCCCGATTGTGCCGGTCGACGTGGCGGCGAGCAGTCTCGAACAGCTAGCCGATAAGCTGGGCGTGTGAAATAGCCTGTAATCGGACACCGGGAGGCGAACGTGGCGCCGACAAAAAACATTGCGGCCGTATCGCGGGCCTAGAATTTCGGCGGCATCAGACCGATGACAATGGCCGCAGCCACGGC
>JAUSIF010000257.1 GCA_030648135.1 Xanthobacteraceae bacterium | reverse complement strand
TTCCATTGAAGCCCCTGCTTTGAGAAATTCAGCGTTTCAGTATTTCGAAAATAATGTGTGGAGAACCAAAAGTCAACGATATTACCTCGTAATATCAAGAACTTATCTGAGTCAAAAAATGGAATCTATTTTCAATGACATAGCCCGCAATCACTCATAATCGGACCTTCGTTGCGCACAAGAATATTTTCATCGAGTGTCCGAATTAGGACAGCACCGGATCGAGCCGCACCGGCACGCCCGCCTTGGCCATGTGGCGCTTGGCCTCGCCGATGGTGAATTCGCCGAAATGGAAGATCGAGGCGGCGAGCACGGCGGTGGCGCCACCCGCGCGGATGCCCTCGACCAGATGATCGAGGGTGCCGACCCCGCCCGAAGCGATCACCGGCACCGGCACCGCGTCGGCAATGGCGCGGGTGAGCGCGAGATCATAGCCCGTTTTAGTGCCGTCGCGGTCCATAGAGGTGAGAAGAATCTCTCCCGCACCGAGGGCGACGACTTCTCGCGCATAGGCGACGGCATCGAGGCCGGTCGGGTTGCGGCCGCCATGGGTGAAGATTTCCCAGCGCTCGCGCTCGCCTGGTTTGGAGACTTTCTTCGCGTCGATCGCAATCACGATACACTGCTCGCCGAATTTCTCCGCCGCCGCCTTGACGAAGGCGCGCCTCTGTACCGCCGCGGTATTGATCGAGACCTTGTCGGCGCCGGAGGCGAGCAAGATACGTACGTCCTCGATGGTGCGCACGCCGCCACCGACGGTGAGCGGCATGAAACAGGCCTCCGCGGTGCGAGTGACGACGTCCAAGAGGATCGCGCGCTCCTCGTGGCTCGCGGTGATGTCTAGAAAGCAAAGCTCGTCGGCGCCGGCCGCATCATAGGCCTTGGCGGCTTCCACCGGATCGCCGGCGTCGCGCAAATCGACGAAGCGCACGCCTTTCACGACGCGGCCGTCCTTGACGTCGAGGCAAGGAATGACGCGAACCTTGAACATAATCATGTCGCCGGTGCGGAGTGGATCAAGGCGAGCGCCGCCTTGGCATCGAGCCTGCCGTCATAGAGCGCGCGGCCGGCGATGGCGCCCGCGAGCTTTTTCGCGCGGGGCTGGAGCAGGGCGCGCACATCGTCGAGCGAGGCGAAACCGCCGGAGGCGACTACTGGAACCGTGACGGCGTCAGCGAGCGCAATGGAAGCGTCAAGATTGAGGCCCTTCAGCATGCCGTCGCGCTCTACATCCGTATGAATGATCAGCGCCACGCCCGCGTCTTCGAAGGTGTGGGCAAACTCGGTGACCTCCAGCATGGTCTCCTCCACCCAGCCGGCGACCGCGACCTTGCCTGCGCGCGCATCGATGCCGATGGCGATCTTGCCCGGATGTTTCTTCGCGGCCGCCTTGACGAAAGCGGGGTCGCGCACCGCGGCGGTGCCGATGATGACGCGCGCGACGCCTTCGCCGAGCCAGGCTTCGACGGTCGCCATATTGCGAATGCCGCCGCCGAGCTGCACCGGAATCTTCACCGCCTTCAGGATCGCGCCGACCGCCAAGGCGTTCACCGGCTTGCCGGCGAAAGCGCCATCGAGATCGACGAGATGCAGCCACTCGAAGCCTGCCGCCTCGAAGGCGCGCGCCTGCGCCGCCGGATCGCGGTTGAACACGGTCGCGCGCGCCATGTCGCCCTGTTCGAGGCGCACAGCGTCGCCGTTCTTCAAGTCGATGGAGGGAAAGAGGATCATGGCTTCCAGCGCAGAAAATTCCCGAGTAGCGCAAGGCCGAGCTTCTGGCTCTTCTCGGGATGGAATTGCGTTCCCGCCACATTATCGCGCGCGACTGCGGCAGTGATCGAGCCGCCATATTCGGTGTCCGCCACCAAGTCTTCCTTGTCCGCGGGTGCAAGCTGATAGGAATGTACGAAATACGCGTGCAACCCCTGGGGGCCGAGCGTAATGCCGTCGAACAGCGGATGATCGTTGCGCGGCACCAGCGTGTTCCAGCCCATGTGCGGTATTTTAAGCGCGGGATCGGAAGGTGCAATACGGTCGACCTCGCCGCGAATCCACCCCAAGCCCTTGGTCACACCATGCTCGAGCCCGCGTTCGGCCAGAAGCTGCATGCCGACGCAGATGCCGAGAAAGGGCCGCCCGCGCTCGCGCACCGCTTCGGTCATGGCCTCGACCAGCCCCGGCACCGCATCGAGGCCGCGCTTGCAATCGGCGAAGGCGCCGACGCCTGGCAGCACGATACGGTCGGCGCGGCGCACGGTTGCGGGATCGCTGGTGACGAGAATCGACTCGTTCTTGCCCTCGCGCGATGCGCGCTCCAAGGCCTTCGCCGCCGAGTGCAGATTGCCGGAGCCGTAATCGACGACGGCGACGGTCATCGTGTTGCTCCGGGCTCCGGGAACAGGCCGATGACCGAAGTCTGTGGCAGAGGCGGCAGCGGTGCGGCCGGCGCCGGCCGTAGCGTTTCTTCGCGCGCGAGCCAACGCGCGAAGAATCGCCGCTCGGCGTCTTCCAGATCTCCGGCGACGACCACGCCGGCGTCCCGGAAGCCCCGGCGCAGGAGCTTGCGCCGCCTGAGCTCCGTACCCTCGAGGGCGACGACGAGCGAGGGGATGAGGCTGGCAGCAGCGGCAGTGATTTGATCGAAGTTCAGCGCCCAGATGACGATGCCGATGAGCACGACCGCTCCGATCCAGCCGAGAAGCCCGACCCACAGCCGATGCCACAACAGCCAGAACAGCGGCAGGATTAATGCGAGCCAGAAGAATTTCTCCCGCACGAACAGAATGCGCTCGGCCGCATCGACCGTGCGTCCACCTTCGGCCCGCTCGAACACGAGATAAGTCTTCACCGCCGCCTCCGTTCAGCCGAGGCTGCCCTTGGTCGATGGGATTTCGCCCTTGGCCGCCGGATCGAGTGCGACCGCGGCGCGCAAGCTGCGGGCGAGGCCTTTGAAGCAGGACTCGACGACATGATGCGAGTTGTCGCCATAGAGCGTCTCGACATGCAGCGTCACGTCCGCATTCGACGCGAACGCCTGGAAGAACTCGCGCACGAGATCGACGTCAAAATCGCCGATCTTGTCGCGCGGGAATACGACCCGGAAGACGAGCACCGGTCTTCCCGAAATGTCGATCGCGACGCGCGAGAGCGTCTCGTCCATCGGTACATGCACGTCGGCATAGCGGGTGATCCCGCGCATGTCGCCGAGCGCCTGTTTCACCGCCTGGCCGAGCACGATGCCGACGTCCTCGGTGGTGTGGTGCTGATCGACGTGCAGGTCGCCCTTGGCCTGAACATTGATGTCGATGCGCGAATGGCGGGCGAGCAATTCAAGCATGTGATCGAGGAAGCCGATGCCGGTTTTGATTTCGGCGCGGCCCGACCCGTCGAGGTTCACCGTCACGGTGACCTCGGTTTCCTTGGTGGCGCGGGTGATCTTGCCCGTGCGCATCGAATCCTCCTGAGACGGCGCGGGTTCTACCAGCAACCGCCGCGCTGCGCCATAAGCCGCGCTAGGTCGAAAGCGGATATGGTTTGCAGAAGGCACACGAATGCCTAGATAAAGGGACCTGTCCGGAGCCGCCCATGACCACGACCCCGACCGAGGCCTTCCACGGCACTACCATTCTCTCCGTCCGCAAAGGCGGGCGCGTCGCCATCGGCGGCGACGGCCAGGTCACGTTCGGGCAGACGGTGGTCAAGGCCAATGCGAAAAAGGTGCGCCGTCTCAGCACCGGTGACGTGATCGGGGGCTTCGCCGGAGCGACCGCCGATGCGCTGACCCTGTTCGACCGGCTCGAGCAGAAGCTCGAGCAGCACCGCGGCCAGCTTGCGCGTGCCTGCGTCGAGCTCGCCAAGGACTGGCGCATGGACCGCTATCTGCGCCGGCTCGACGCCATGATGCTGGTCGCCGACAAGGACGTGACGCTCTTGCTCGCCGGCACCGGCGACGTATTGGAGCCCGAAAACGGCTTGGCCGGCATCGGCTCGGGCGGGCCCTATGCACTCGCCGCCGCACACGCGCTCATCGACGGTAAACTCGATGCCGAAGCGATCGTACGCAGAAGCCTCGAGATCGCCGCCGATATCTGCATCTACACCAACCGCAATCTCGTGGTGGAGACGATCGAGAAGTGAGTATGAATAACTTTTCTCCGCGCGAGATCGTATCCGAGCTCGATCGTTTCATCGTCGGTCAGAAGGATGCGAAGCGCGCCGTCGCGATCGCGCTGCGCAACCGCTGGCGCCGCCTCCAGCTCGACGACAAGCTGCGCGAGGAGGTGCTGCCGAAGAACATCCTGATGATCGGACCGACCGGGATCGGCAAGACCGAGATCTCGCGGCGGCTCGCCAGGCTCGCCGGTGCGCCGTTCCTGAAGGTGGAGGCGACCAAGTTCACCGAGGTGGGCTATGTGGGCCGCGATGTCGATTCGATCGTGCGCGATCTGGTCGAGATCGGCATCGCGCTCGTGCGCCAAAGCAAGCGTCGCGATGTGCAGGCAAAAGCGCAAAGCGCGGCCGAAGAGCGCGTGCTCAATGCGCTGGTGGGTCCCGGGGCCAGTCCCGCGACGCGGGAGAGTTTCCGCCGCAAGCTGCGGGCAGGCGAGCTCGACGACAAGGAAATCGAGATCGAATTGCAGGGCGGCGCCGCCAACTTTCCGATGTTCGAGATTCCCGGCGTTCCCGGCGGCCAGATGGGCGCGATCTCAATCGGCGAGATGCTCGGCAAGGCGTTCGGGGGGCGCCCCCGCACCCGGCGTGTCACCGTGCACGAGGCACATCCGCTTCTGCTCGCCGAGGAATCCGACAAGCTGCTGGATCAAGATGCGCTGGTGCAGGAAGCGATCCATGCGGTCGAGAACAACGGCATCGTCTTTCTCGACGAAATGGACAAAATTTGCGCCCGCGAGGGCACGCGGATCGGCGCCGACGTGAGCCGCGAGGGCGTGCAACGCGACCTCTTGCCGCTGCTCGAAGGCACGACGGTCGCGACTAAATACGGGCCGGTAAAAACCGATCACGTATTGTTCATTGCTTCAGGTGCCTTCCACGTGGCGAAGCCCTCCGATCTCCTGCCCGAGCTACAGGGACGGCTTCCGATCCGGGTCGAGCTGCAGCCGCTCACGCGCGATGATTTCCGCCGCATCCTCACCGAGACCGAGGCGAATCTCGTCAAGCAGTCGGTGGCGCTGCTCAAGACCGAGAATGTCGATCTCGTTTTTACCGAGGACGCGATCGATGCGATTGCCGACGTTGCGGTGGAGGTCAATACCCGGCTTGAGAATATCGGTGCGCGCCGGCTACAGACGGTGATCGAGCGGGTGCTCGACGAAATCAGTTTTGCGGCATCCGATCGTTCGGGCGAGCGCGTCGTGATCGATGGAGCTTATGTCCGCGCGCGCGTCGAGGACCTCGCCAAGAACACCGATCTTTCCCGCTATATTCTCTAGAGCGGTTCCCGTTCCTTCGGAACCGTAACCGCTCTAGTTTATTGACTTGACGCGTTTTCTACGGCGAACCGGATCCCACTTCGCCGGGAAACGCTCTAAGCGCGCCGCCGACGGATGCGAACGTATAGCGCGCCGGCGCCGCCGTGGGCGGGTGTTGCTTCCTCGAAGCCGACGACGAGTGGACGCAATTCAGGCAGCGCCAGCCACATCGGCACCTGGCGGCGCAGGACTCCCCGTTCGCCATCAAGACTATCGGCCGGCGCGCGCGCACCCTTGCCGGTGATGACGAGGACGAGGCTCGCGCCGCGTGCCTGCGCCGCCTCAAGAAAGGCGCCGAGCCGGGCATGGGCTTCGGCTTGCTTGAGGCCATGCAGATCGAGGCGGGCGTCGACGGAAGCGCCGCCGCGGGCGAGACGCTGGCGCAGCCGGCGATCGATCGGAGCGAGCGGCGGCGGGCCTTTGACCGCCGGCGCGACGGGTGCTGGCCGCGCCTTCGGCGGCCGCTTCGGCGCGGTCGATTTCTCCGCCGCCGGCTCGTCCGGCAGGACTTCATTCGGCCTGTCCCGCAACGGCTCGATCGTTTTCTTGACCTGGTCCCAGAGTGCGCGGTCTTCTGCCTTGAGGTCGCGCCGCCCTTGCCGATCACCGTTCATGGCTTCGGCCGCGGCGGCGGCAGCGGCACGTTTTCGCCGACACCCGCAAGATCGGCCGCGCGCGGCACCAGAATGAAGAAATGGCCCGGATGGCGTAGGCGTCCGGCGACGGTGCCGGCCTCAATGCCGGCGCCAAAATAGATGTCGGCGCGCGCTGGACCCACGATCGAACCGCCGGTGTCCTGCGCTACCATCAGGTGACGGAACCGCGTCTTCGCATATTCGCGTTCGATCGGCAGCTCGGCGTCGATCCAGAACGGTGTGCCATAGACATGGATCGCCTTGTCGACCGCGATCGAACGCCCGCGGGTGAGCGGAACACCTTGGGCACCGGAAGGTTCCGCGTCGGGGGGCAGTTCCGCCATTTCGCGAAAAAAGACGAACGAGTGGTTCATACGCATCAGCTCGCGTCCCTCATCCGGACTTTCGGCGATGAAGGTGCGGATCTTGTCCATCGACATTTCGTCGGCCGGTACAATACCGCGCTCGATGAGGACCCGGCCCACCGCCAGATAGGGACGGCCGTTTTGGGCATCGTAATTGAGGCGCAGGAGTTTGCCGTCGTTCAGGCGGATGCGGGCCGAGCCTTGAATATGAATGAAGAAAGCGTCGATCGGATCCTTGAGCCAGCAAATTTCGAGTGCGCGGCCCGAGAGCGCTCCGTCCTCGATGGCGGCGCGGTCGTGATAGGCGACCACGAGGTGCCCTTTCCGCTTCCCGACCTTGGTACGGTTCGCAGGGACCGCGCGGGCCGTTCGCCGGAGCTTCGAGATCTTTAGCGTCTTCGCTATGAGCTCGGTCGGTTTGCGATACATCGGTACATTGAAGCCTTCGCCCGGTTTCCGGCTGCCCTCGACCTCGGGTTCGTAATAGCCGGTGAGGAAGCCGTCGCGCTCGCCGAGTCTGGAGATGCGCACCGGGCGGAAGTTCTCTTCGAAGAAGCGCCGTGCGGTTGCGGAATCGACCGGCTCCTTGAGTTCCATCGCGCGCGGGCAAACCTCGCGCAGCGCATCATCGATGGATTGCGTCGGTTTGTGAGAGCCTGATCGTTCGTTGCGTTTCACGATCATGTGGCAGCTGTTGCGAAAAGCTACGAAGGCCGCCGCATGATCGTCGTCGGCCCAGCCGTCGAGGTCGGTGAATGTGAGCGGCTCGAGCTCGGTATTCGGTATGCGCAACGGCGCTGCGGCAGCGACCGGTGCTGCGGCGAGTACGGAGGCGGCAACGCACATTGCAAAGGTGCGTTCCATCTTCATCTCCGCGCTCCAGCTTCAGGCGGTCTCGGTCGCGACGAGTTTCCAATTCGGGTCGCCGGCACCAGTCTCGCGCGCGAAGGTCCATATATCGGTAACGTCGGTAACGCGGTCAGGACTGCCGTCGATGACTTTCCCTTCCCGGTCACGAGTGACGGAAACGAGCTGCGAGACGAACCGAAGCGTGATTTGCTCGATGCGTCCCTTGAGCTCGGCCGTGGTGATGTCCGCCTTGTCGATCGCGACAAAGCGCGACTCCATGGTCTCGCCGCGGTTCTCACGCTCGGCAATGGCCGAGGCAAATCCGTCGAACACATCCTTGCCCAAAAGGTTCTTGAGCATCTTGCGGTCGCCTTCGGCGAAAGCGGTGACGATCATTTCATAGGCGGTTCTGGCGCCGGAGATGAAATGCTCGACATCGAACTCGGGCTCGGCTTTGGCAATGGCATCGAGCCCTGCCGCCACCGGTGACCCAGGCTCGGCAATGCCCGTCCAACGATCGGCCGCAGAAGTTGCCTCGACCTCGTGTTCGGTGGGCTGCTCGCCTCCCCGGCCTGGCAAAGATACGATCTTATCTTGACCAGCTGTGGGTTTTGCGCTGTCCCGGGCCGAATAGGGATCATAGGGCGGACGCTCGCGCCCCGTACGTTGGCCGAGAACGTTGCGCAGCCGCGCGAATATGAATACGGCGAGCGCGAGAAAAATGATCGTATAGATATCGAACACGGTGTTCATCGCTCGGCCGGTCTGCGACGAGGCGCCCCCGACGGTCGGCCTGCCGCCGCGGGTGCTTGTTTTATAGATATGGGGTCGCAAGTCTGCGATCCAAGCGCGCGGTGGCCGCCAGGCACCCGCACGTATACCAAAGTTAGACGATCCGGCCCGGCGCGCCAACAGCGGCTTCCGGAATCGGCCCAGAACCTTGCTGGCTCCTGTTCTTGTACCCCCCATGGAACCATGGTAGCGACGGGTCTGCCGCTGATCTGAGCGGCATTTTCTTCTCGGATGAGGCGTACGGAGACGATCATGACCACCCCAAACGGTGGGCCCGGCGACGGCAAGACATCATCGCTCAACGTGCTCGCCCAGTATATCAAGGATCTCTCGTTTGAGAACCCGAACGCCCCTAATTTTTCGGTGCGGCCCGATCAGCCGCCGGCGCTCAATATTCAGATCAAC
Source organism: Xanthobacteraceae bacterium (assembly GCA_030648135.1). Lineage (GTDB taxonomy): Bacteria > Pseudomonadota > Alphaproteobacteria > Rhizobiales > Xanthobacteraceae > JAUSIF01. The sequence goes on along the minus strand of JAUSIF010000257.1, from coordinate 63 downwards.
GTGAACGCGAAGCCGCTCTCCGATACGGAGTTCGAGGTCGAACTCATGATCGAGGGCAAGGCC
>JAUSIF010000256.1 GCA_030648135.1 Xanthobacteraceae bacterium | reverse complement strand
GGCTGCGACTCGCAATCTCGAAGACGGGGTGACTTTTCCGTCGGAAACGAGTTCGCGCTGCAGGCCATGCACAAAGCTTGTTCTGCCCCGTTTCCCTGGCAGCGTTTGTGGCCAACGTGCTGCTGCGCAGGGAGCGCAGTTACGTCTGAAAGTTTCCGCGGGCGAGGAAAAACGCAAGCTTGGCGATTTCGAGGACTACATTGCGCGCCGACTCGCGGTCGCGCCACCACGCCACGGGCAGCGGCTCGTAGCGGCTGCCGATGACCCGGAACCGCTCCCCCGGAAGCACGCTGCGAAGAATCATGCGTGCCCGGCGCGCGTGGAAGGGCGAGGTCACCACGAGCAGCGTCTGATCGGAGCCGAACTTCGCGGCGAGCGCGCGCGCCTCGTCGGCGGTGCTCTCCAGATTGCGCCCCAGGAGCGCAATCGCGCCATCCGGTACCCCGCGCACGGCCAGCGCCTGACGCATCAGCTCTTCGTCCCGCGGGGCGACGACCCCGACCGAATCGAGCCGGCGTTGCTTGGGTTCGCGTTCGGGGGCGCTCAGGAAAATGCGCGGCGCGTAACCCCGGTGATAGAGGTCGGCGGCCTCGAGCGCCCGCGAGGGGTCGCCGCCGAGCACCGCGATCGCGCTCGATCGCACCGGTACATCACCTTCGGACAGCCATGGCGCAAGCAAGAGCGCGACACCCGCGGAGGCCCCCAGGCCGAGCGCAAGAAGCGCCAGGAACACAAGCAGACAGCGCCGGAAGCATTGCATAATCGCACCGCGAAAAAGGAAACGAGACGGTGATTCTAAGAGGTCGTTACGAAATGAGGGGAAATTTCCCCTCATGCTCCCCTAAGTCAGGGGCCGTTTCAGTCATTCCGAAACCGCCCCCCCCGGTGCGCGGGTAGTTGCATGTCCAGGACTAGAAAGTGGTCCGCGGGCAAGGGCGGCGCGATCGCGCTGAGCGAGGAGCGCGGCGTGCGCATGCTGCACATCGGCGGGGATGCCATCCAGAGCGCGATGCGCCTGTCGGCGCCCGATGCGCTGGAGCTCGAGTACACGCGTGCCATGATGGCGTTCCTTCTTTTTTGCCCGGCGCCGAAGGACGTGCTCATGGTGGGGCTGGGCGCCGGCTCGATCCCGCGTTTCATGCGCGCGCGCATGCCCGATGTCCGCGTCACGGTGGTCGAGATCAATCCCGGCGTGGTCACGGCGGCGCGGCACTACTTCGGCCTGCCGCCGGAGGACAAGCGCCTGCGTATCGTCCTGGGCGATGGCGCCGAGTACGTGCCGGGCCACCGGGTGAGCGCGGACGTGCTGCTGCTCGACGGGTTCGAGGACGGGGCGCACGCCAAGGAACTCTGCACGCAGGCTTTCTACGACGCCGCGCATGAGGCGCTGCGCGAGGGCGGGGTCCTGTGCGCCAATTTCATGGCCGACGATCCCAAGCGCGACACCTGGTGCCGGCGCATCGAAAGAAGTTTCGGCCGCCGCGTCCTGCTCCTGTCGGCCGAGGACGATGTCAATGTGATCGTGCTTGCGTTCCGCGGCGGACCGGCGCGCATTGCCTGGGACGAGCTGAAGACGCGGGCGCGGGCGCTAAAGCGGCTCTACGGCCTGCCCTTTGATTACTTTCTGTCCTCGCTGAAGGCGCGCAACACGCATACGGCGGGCTACCTGGAGATTGTGCCGGAATGAAAGGCGGGCGCGCGGGAATTGCCGGTGTCGAGGGAACCGTACATCACCGGCCACCTCAGAGTCGCCGTTGGTGGATCGCTGTCGCAGCGGGCCTGGCGTTGGCTGGCGCACTAGGGGGCTGTGCGCTGCTCGAGCACGCAGAGCCCTACATCAGCACCGGCGGCGAGTCGCCCACCCTCATTCCCGATGTCCCCTTCGTGGTCTCCGCCGAGCCGGTTGTCGAAGCGATGCTCGATCTTGCCGGCGTTGGCGCGGGCGATGTCCTGTATGACCTGGGCTGCGGCGACGGGCGCATCGTCATCGCGGCGGCGGGACGGGGCGCACGCGCCACGGGTATCGACATCGACCCGCTTCCGCTCAACTTCGCCCGGGCAAACGCGCGCCGCTCCGGCGCGGGCGTGGAAAGGCGAGTGCGCTTCGTGCGTGGTGATTTCTTTCAGGCCGACCTGAGGGATGCGACCGTGGTGACGCTTTATCTGTCGCCCGAGGTCAATCAGCGCCTGCTGCCGAAGCTGCTTGACGAGCTTGCGCCGGGGAGCCGCATCGTGTCGCACAAGTTTCACATGGGCGATGCGTGGAAGCCGGACCGCAGCGTGCGCTCCGGCGACGCAACGATCTACCTCTGGATTGTGCCCGCCGACAAACGGGAGCTGGCGCGCTAGCGTGCGTGTGCCGGCCGAAGTCGGGGCACGGGGCGGATCCCCGCCGAGAGAGCGATCAACTGAAGGCGGGAAATAACGGACTACGTCGGGCCAGCTGTCGAGGCCCTTACGCTATCGTGAGCACGATCTTGCCGATATGCGTACTCGACTCCATGAGCGCGTGCGCCTGGGCGGCCTCGGCGAGCGGAAAGATCCTGTAGATCACCGGCTTGATCGCCCCGGACTCGATGTGCGGCCAGACCTTCTCGCGCAGGGCTCTGGCGATCGCACCCTTGAATCCTACCGGACGCGGCCGCAGCGCGGAGCCGGTGAGGGTCAGTCGCCGGCGCAGGAACTCGTTCAGGTTGACGGTGGCTTTCGCACCGCCCAGCATCGCAATGATCACCAGGCGGCCGTCGTCGGCAAGGCA
>JAUSIF010000252.1 GCA_030648135.1 Xanthobacteraceae bacterium | reverse complement strand
GCTGGAAGCGCTGATGGAAGTGCCGGACTCCGATCTGTTCGTCTGGATCTCGGGACAGGCGCCCGTGCCCGCGAACTACGACACGCCGGTGTTTCGGCGCCTGCGCGATTTCCACCACGAGGGCAGGGGACTGACCGAGCGATGAAACCCGGCCCGATCGCGCCGCCGCGCCTCGCCCCCGGCCGCCCGCTCACCATCGCGGGCGTCCCCGACGGTTTCGAGGGCCTGATCGTCGCCGATCTGGCGCGTAGCGCCGTAGCACGACCGCAGCTGCTCGTGCTCTGCCGTGACGCCGAGCGCATGGCGGCGCTGGAGCGCGCGCTCCAATTCTTCGCGCCCGAGATCGAGACACTCACGGTTCCGGCCTGGGATTGCCTGCCCTATGACCGGGTCTCGCCCAATGCGGCCGTCTCGGCGCGGCGCATGGCGACGCTGTCGCGGCTCGCGCGCGACGAGGGCGCGAAAAAATCCATCATCGTGCTTTCGACCGTCAATGCTTGCCTCCAGCGCGCGCCCGCGCGCGCCGAAATTGCCGCGGCGATGCTGGCGCTCGCGCCCGGCAATGCCGTCGGCATGAACAATGTGGCGCGCTGGCTCGAGGTGAACGGCTTCGCGCGCTCCTCCACCGTGCGCGACATGGGCGAATATGCGGTGCGCGGCGGCATCCTCGATCTCTATGCGCCCGGCGCCGCCGCACCGGTGCGGCTCGATTTCTTCGGCGACACTTTGGAATCGATCCGCGCCTTCGATCCGGAGACCCAGCGCACCACCGCGCAATTGCGCGCGCTCGATCTCATCCCCACCAGCGAAGTGCAGCTCACCGAGGAGACCCGCCGCCGTTTCCGCCTCGCCTATGCGGCGGCATTCAGCGGGCTCACCCAGGGCGATGCGCTCTATGGGGCGGTAAGCGATGGCCGCCGCCACGGCGGCCTCGAACATTGGCTGCCGCTGTTCGTGGAAAAGCTCGACACCTTGTTCGATTATCTGCCCGACACACCGGTGCTGCTGGAGCCGCTGGTGGAGGAGGCGGCGCGCGAGCGCTTGGCCCAGATCGCCGATTATTACGGCGCACGCCAGGAGGCGCTGGAAGCGAACCAGACCCCGGTCTATCGGCCGCTGCCGCCCGAGCGGCTTTATCTCAGCGAGACCGAATGGCGAAAGCATCTCGATGCTGTAGCACTCGCGCGGCTCGCGCCCTTCGGGGTGCCCGGAGAAAAGCATCTGTTCGAAGCGGGCGGCAAGCCCGGACGAAGTTTTGCCAGTGAACGCGCCGACGAAAATAAAAATCTGTTCGATGCCGCGGTCGGCCACATGCGCGCGCTGCAGGGGGAGGGGAAGCGCGTGGTGGTCGCGGCCTGGAGCGAGGGCTCGCGCGAGCGCCTCGGCCATGTGCTCGCCGATCATGGGCTAGCCGATACGCGGCCAATCGCCTCCTGGAACGAGGCGCTGGCTTTGCCCAAATCAACGATTGGCCTCGCCGTGCTCGGGCTGGAGGCAGGCTTCGAGAGCGCCGATGTGGCCGTCATCGCCGAGCAGGACGTGCTCGGCGACCGTCTCGCGCGTCCGCAGCGCCGCCACCGCCGCGCCCAGGATTTCATCTCCGAACTGACCAGCCTTTCCGCCGGCGATCTCGTCGTCCATGTCGACCATGGCATCGGCCGCTTCATCGGGCTGAAAACCATCGAAGCGCTCGGCGCCCCGCACGACTGTCTCGAACTGCATTACGCCGAAAGCTCGCGGCTGTTTCTGCCGGTCGAGAATCTCGAACTTCTCTCCCGCTAGGGCTCCGACGCAGCGGCCGCCGAGCTCGACCGGCTCGGCGGCGCCGGCTGGCAGGGCCGCAAGGCGCGGCTCAAGAGGCGCGTGCTGGAGATGGCCGAAGCGCTGTTGCGCGTCGCCGCCGCCCGCAAGCTGCGCGAGGCGCCGAAACTCACCGCGCCCGCGGCCCTGTACGAGGAATTCTGCGCGCGCTTTCCCTATGAGGAGACCGACGACCAGAAGGTCGCGATCGACGCCGTGATCGACGATCTCGCCGCCGGGAAACCCATGGACCGGCTCGTCTGCGGCGACGTGGGCTTCGGCAAGACCGAGGTGGCCTTGCGCGCGGCCTTCGTCGCCACGCTCAACGGCAAACAAGTGGCCGTCGTGGTGCCGACGACATTGCTCGCGCGCCAGCATTTCCGCACCTTCTCCGACCGCTTCCGCGGCTTCCCGGTGCAGGTGGCGCAGGCCTCGCGGCTGGTTTCCTCCGCCGAGCTGGGCAAGACCAAGGCCGGCATTCGCGACGGCTCCGTCGGCATCGTGGTCGGCACCCACGCGCTGCTCGGCCGCAGCGTCGCCTTCAAGGATCTCGGCCTCGTGGTGGTCGACGAGGAGCAGCATTTCGGCGTCGCCCACAAGGAGCGGCTGAAGGAATTGCGCACCGAGGTGCATGTGCTGACGCTGACCGCGACCCCGATCCCGCGCACCTTGCAGCTGGCGCTCGCCGGCGTGCGCGAATTGTCGATCATCGCCACTCCGCCGGTGGACCGGCTCGCCGTGCGCACCTTCGTGACGCCGTTCGACGCGCTGATCGTGCGTGAGGCGCTGCTGCGCGAAAAATACCGCGGCGGCCAGGCGTTTTACGTCTGTCCGCGCATCGAGGACATCGCCGGCGCCAAGGAGTTTCTGCAAACCCACGTGCCGGAAGTGCGTGTCGCGGTCGCCCACGGTCAGCTTGCGGCGCGCGAGCTGGAGAACATCATGGCGGCTTATTACGAAGGCCAATATGACGTGCTGCTTTCCACCTCGATTATCGAATCCGGCCTCGATATTCCGACCGCGAATACGCTGGTGGTGCACCGCGCCGACCGCTTCGGCCTGGCCCAACTTTATCAGCTGCGCGGGCGGGTAGGGCGCTCCAAGACCCGCGCCTATGCCATTTTCACGGTGCCGGCAGAGAAGCAAGTGACGCCGCAGGCCGAGCGGCGGCTGAAGGTGCTGCAGGCGCTCGACAACTTAGGAGCAGGCTTCGAGTTGGCTTCCCACGATCTCGACATCCGCGGCGCCGGCAACCTCTTGGGCGAGGAACAATCGGGCCATATCCGCGAGGTCGGCTATGAATTGTATCAGGAGATGCTGGCGGAAGCGGTGGCCGGGCTGCAGGCCGGGATCGAGGCGCCCGCGCCCGACAAATGGTCGCCGCAGATCGCGGTCGGAACCCCGGTGATGATCCCGGAGGACTACGTGCCCGACCTCGCAGTGCGGCTCGGGCTTTATCGCCGGCTCGCCGATCTGGAAAACACGGCCGAGATCGACGCCGCCGCGGCCGAGCTGGTGGACCGTTTCGGAGCGCTGCCAGACGAGGTGAAGACTTTGCTGGAAGTAGTTGCGATCAAAGCACTTTGCCGCCGCGCCCATGTCGAGCGCATCGAGGCCGGGCCGAAGGGCGCGCTCGTGGCCTTCCGCGACAATGTCTTCCCCGATCCCGACGGCCTGATCGCCTGGATCAACGACAAGCGCTCGGCCGCGCGCGTGCGCCCGGACCAGAAAGTGGTGCTCTTGCGCGACTGGCAGAAGATCGAGGACCGTCTGCGCGGCGCGAAATCGGTGCTGGAATCCCTGGTCGGGCTCGCCGAGCAGGCCAAGGCGGCGTGAAATAAAAATCGTCACCCTTAGGTGCGCGCCGAAAGCGCGCATCGAAGGGTGACGCCTGTGGATTGGTCGTCATCCACCGATCTCGGGTTTACCCGAG
>JAUSIF010000246.1 GCA_030648135.1 Xanthobacteraceae bacterium | reverse complement strand
GGCCTTGTCCTCGTCCTTATCCTTCTTCTTCTTTGCCTTCTTGTCCTTGGAATAGTCCTTTTCTTCCTTGGCCTTTTCCTTGGTTTCCTTCTTTTCTTCTTTTGCTTCCTTCTTCTCTTTCTTGTCCTTCTTGGTTCCCTTCTTCTCATCCTTCGGCTTGTCGGCCTTGGTCGTGGCGCTGGCCGGTATCTGCACCGAACGCGGATCCGTGGTCTCCGACTTGAGGCATATGCTCATGAAGGCTTGATAGGCCGTTTTGCCGGAAATACCCTCGGTTTGCTTGCGACGGTCCCATTCCTTGGCGCAATTGCGCATCTTGTCCTGCTGCGCCTTCTGCGCGACCGAAGGCTCCTTCGTTTCCGCCATCACCATGGACGTCGGCGCGGCCATGACGACGACAAAAGCCAACGCCGCGAAGACGGCGATCAATCTACTCCACATCTGACGTTCCTCCTGTTCGATCCACCCGCTCGCCCAAACGGGCACCGCTGCGGTCCGGCAAGGCCTCGTTTCGGGCGAGGCGTCCGTAGAGCAAACGATACGCATTTTTTTCGATTTTGACACTAGCCCTTCGGAACGGCGGGAGCGTCGTGATCCGTCCCCGGGTTGTCGCCCCGGCAGGGAGGGGCTAGTTGTCTGAAGCGGCGGCACGGGCCGCGTCCCTCCCGATTTCGGAGCCTTCCATGCCTCGCGCGAAGAAGACCAACAAGCGAAAGAGCAAAGCCCGCAAGCCAGCAACAAAGAAGTCGGGTGCGCGGGCGTCACGCGAGCGGCAGGGGCCGATCGTGGTGTATTTCTGGCCGACGCCGAACGGTCTCAAGATCACCGTCATGCTCGAGGAATGCGGGCTTCCCTACATCGTCAAGCCGGTCAACATCGGCAAAGGCGCACAATTCGAGTCCCAGTTCCTCGAGATTTCGCCCAACAACCGCATTCCGGCGATCGTCGATCCCAATGGTCCCGGCGGCTCGGCGATCTCGGTGTTCGAGTCGGGCGCGATCCTGCAATATCTCGGGCGCAAGACCGGCAAATTCTATCCGGCCGACGAGCGCAAGCGCGTGCGCGTCGACGAGTGGCTGCATTGGCAGATGGGCGGTCTGGGGCCGATGGCGGGCCAGGCGCACCATTTCCGGCTCTACGCGCCGGAAAAGATCCCCTATGCGATCAACCGCTACACCATCGAGTGCCGCCGCCTGTACGGCATCATGAACCAGCGGCTGGCGAAGCGCGAATTCCTCTGCGACGCGCTTTCGATCGCGGATTTCGCCTGCCTCGGCTGGGCGCGGCGCTGGGAGCGGCAAGGCCAGGACATCAGCGAGTTTCCGCATCTCAAGCGCTGGCTCGACACTTTGCAGGCGCGGCCCGCCACCGCGCGCGGCCTGGCGGTGACCGCCGAGGAATACGGCAAGGTCGACATCTCCACGGACAAGGACGCCTGGAAGCTCCTGTTCACCCAGGGCGCGCGCACTTGACGCGCACGATTCCGCCACGCGCCGATTCGGCGCCGATGCGGCGGGAAGGGGTGAAGTCCTTGATCCGGGAGGGAGAATCATAGTTAAGGAATTGTTAACGATCCTGATCCCACCTTGGGATGAATCCCCGCGTAATGGAGCGGGTCATGGCCCCGAGCAAGACCGAATCCCGCCGCCGGTGTCGGCGCAAGCCGGTCACAGGCCAGGTCATCAGTCTCGCGCTGGCAGCTTTTGCAGCGATGGCGGTGCTTTCGCTGGCGCGCGCGCACGGTCCGGCCGAGTGGATCAATACCGGCGGCTACAAGAATGCGGCCGGTGAATTGTGCTGCGGCGAGCGCGACTGCTTCGAGCTGGCGGAAGGTGACGTCGCCGTCGTGGCGGTGGGCTATTTCGTGCGCAGCATCGGCGAGATGGTGCCCTTCAGCGAGGCGCAGCCCTCGCCGGACGGCCGCTATTGGCGCTGCCAGTGGGGCGGCTCGCGCAAGTGCTTCTTCGCGCCGCCGCCCAGCACCTGACTATTTCGGCGGCGCCGCACCCTCCGGCGCCTTGCCTGTCGGCATGGTGAGCGTTCCGTCACCCGGCATCGTTTCCGGTCCCTTTCCGTGCGCAAAGAATGGCTTTGGCGGCGCGATCCCGATGCTGAATCGAAGCTGAATCACCCCCGGCAAAGCCGCGCCGGGTCAGGATTCGTTCATCCAATCGATTAGGATGCGATTCAAATGTCGGCGGCATGCTCGCGCCCATGCCGGACTTCGCCGTCCGGCTGAAAGAGGGCCGGCTGGGAACGCCGCGCCTGAACAGGGGGAGGCCCAGATGGGGCGCAGTGAACTCAACGCGCTGGAATGCGCCGCCAAGGAGCCAAATCAGGCGTCCGGCGAGATCTGCTTCAAGCTCGGCATGTTCTATTCGATCGGCGGCACGGTGCCGGCCGACAAGGTCGCCGCGCACAAGTGGTTCAATCTCGCCGCCGCGCGCGGCAACCGCGAGGCGGCGAACTATCGCCGCGAGCTTGCGGTGGAGATGTCGGCGCTCGAGATCGCGGTCGCCCAGCGCGCCGCGCGCGAGTGGATCGCCGCCTAGAGCATGATCCCGAAAAAGCCTGCCCCCGGACTTGATCCGGGGGTGGGAACCGGTTTTCGGAAAAGATCATGCTCAATCAAAAAGCTAGACCGCGATCCCGATTCAATCTCAATCGATCGCGGTCTAAGACGAATAAGAAGGGAAAACCCGGGGAGGGGACGCGGAAGGGGTCGGCGCCTTGCCAAGCGCCGGCCCCTTCGGCATGACTAGGGCGACGGAGACGTGGCCGAGTGTCTGAAGGCGGCGGTTTGCTAAACCGTTATACGGCTAAAACCGTATCGAGGGTTCGAATCCCTCCGTCTCCGCCAATCAACTTGAAATTCATGAGAAATTCTCGCGTAAAAACCGCTACCCATGCGCGCAGAGCTAGACCTTGACTTCCGTCTGCCAGGCTAAATGATCGATTGCATGGCCGACAGCGTAGTAGCCCCACCGACAAGAGCCCGACCGCTGCGGAAACAAGCGGCCGCCGGTGCGACACCAAGCATCGATGTTTTCGTCACCGCTCCGCATGGTATCGG
>JAUSIF010000231.1 GCA_030648135.1 Xanthobacteraceae bacterium | reverse complement strand
GCTGGAGCCGCCCTCGGTCAATCGCTCCAAGCGCGATTTCGAAGTGGCCGACGGCAGCATCGTCTATGCGCTCGCCGCGCTGCGCGGCGTGGGCGCGCACACGGTCGATGCGATCGTGGCGGCGCGTGGCGAGAAGCCGTTCGCCGATGTCGCCGATTTCGCGGCGCGCATCGACGCCCGCACCGTCAACAAGCGCACCTTCGAAAGCCTGGTCGCCGCCGGCGCGCTCGATTGCCTGGAACCCAACCGCGCACGCGCCTTCGGCGCGATCGATGCGATGCTCGCACACGCCCAGCGCACGGGCGCCGACGCCGTCTCCGGCCAGTCCGAACTGTTTGGCGGCGGCGGGTCCCGTGCCTTGCAAATCCACGAGGTCGAGGAATGGCTTCCGGCCGAACGGCTCAATCGCGAATATGACGCGATCGGATTTTTTCTCTCCGGGCATCCGCTCGACGACTATGCGGCGGCGTTGGCCAGACTTCGGGTGCAGGCCTGGGCCGAATTCGTGAAAAGCGTGAAGGCGGGCGCCACCGCCGGCCGGCTCGCCGCCACCGTGGTGTCGCGGGTCGAGCGCCGCACCCGCACCGGCAGCAAGATGGGCGTGCTCGAATTCTCCGATCCGACCGGGCATTTCGAGGCGGTGATCTTTTCCGAAGGGCTGGCGCAGTTCCGCGATCTGTTGGAGCCCGGCACGGCGGTGCTGTTGCAGGTCGGCGCCGAGGCGCAGGGCGACGAGGTGCGGGTGCGCGTGCATCATGTGGAGTCGCTCGACCAGGCGGCGGCGCGCACGCAGCGGGGCTTGCGCGTGTTCGTGGGCTCCACCGATCCGATCGAGCAGGTGGCCAAGCGCCTGAATGGCGGCGCCAACGGGAAAGGCGAGGGCACCGGCGAGGTCAGCATCGTGCTCGTGCTCGGAGGCGGGCAATCGGAGGTCGAGGTCAAGCTGCCCGGCCGCTATCCGATTTCGCCGCAGATCGCCGGCGCGATGAAAACGGTGCCGGGCGTGATCGCGGTGCAGGAGATGTGAGGCAGGCGCCGCCCTTGCGCCGCACAAATCCCCCGCCTATAAGCCCTTCATCTCGCACGCGGACTAGGCGGTCCTTGATCCCCAAGGACCGCATCCGGTGCTGGACTTGTCCAAGTCCGGCTCGGTCCGCGGAGGCTAACCGGAGATCAGTTATGGCGCTGCCCGACTTCACCATGCGCCAGCTTCTCGAAGCTGGCGTTCATTTTGGTCATCAATCGCACCGCTGGAATCCGAAGATGGCTTCGTTCATCTTCGGCACCCGCAACAAGATCCACATCATCGACCTCGCCCAGACCGTGCCGCTGCTGCATAAGGCGTTGCAGGCGATCGCCGACACCGTGGCCAAGGGCGGCCGCATCCTCTATGTCGGCACCAAGCGGCAGGCCTCCGAGCCGATCGCCGACGCCGCCAAGCGCTCGGCGCAGTATTTCGTCAATTCGCGCTGGCTCGGCGGCACGCTCACCAACTGGAAGACCATCTCGCACTCGATCTCGCGCCTGAAGCAGATCGAGGAGATGCTCGCGAGCGAGGCCGGCGCCGCCTACACCAAGAAGGAGCGCCTCACGCTCGCGCGCGAGAAGGTAAAGCTCGAGCGCTCGCTCGGCGGCATCCGCGACATGGGCGGGCTGCCGGACATGGTCTTCGTCATCGACACCAAGAAGGAAGACATCGCCATCAAGGAAGCGAAGCGCCTCAATATTCCGGTGGCGGCGATCATCGATACCAATTGCGATCCGGACGGCATTACTTTTCCGATCCCGGGCAACGACGATGCCGGCCGTGCCATCACGCTCTATTGCGATCTGGTGGCCAAGGCCGCGATCGACGGCATTTCCCGCGCCCAGGGCGAGCGCGGGGTCGATATCGGCGCCGTCGCGGAGCCGATGGTCGAAGAATTGCCGCAGGAACCCGAGTGGGCCTTCGAGCAGCTGCCGGGCCCGCGCGGCGCGCCCGACGATCTCAAGAAGCTCACCGCCGTCAGCCCCGAGGTCGAGAAGCAGCTCAACGACCTCGGCATGTTCCATTATTGGCAGGTCGCCTCGCTCGCCGAGAAGGACGCGCACCGCATCGGCGAGATCGTGGGCTTGCCCGGCCGCGTCGAAGGCTGGATCGCGCAGGCGAAAGCACTCTCCGCCGAGACGGAGTGAGGTTCGCGATGGCCGAGATCAGCGCGAGCCTGGTGAAGGAACTGCGCGAGCAGACCGGCGCCGGCATGATGGATTGCAAGACCGCGCTCAGCGAGAGCAAGGGCGATCTGGAAGCCGCGGTGGTCTGGTTGCGCAAGAAGGGGCTGGCCAAGGCCGCCAAGAAGGCGGGCCGCATCGCCGCCGAAGGGCTGGTCGGATTGACGGTCGCCGGCGGCAAGGGCGTCGTGGTCGAGGTCAATTCGGAGACCGATTTCGTCGCCCGCAACGATCATTTCCAGGGTCTGGTGAAATTGATCACGCAGGCCGCGCTGCATCACGGCGCCGACGTGGAGAAGATCAAGGCGGCGAAAGCGGGCTCCGGCACCATCGCCGAAGCGATCGCAGCGGGCATCGCCACCATCGGAGAAAATCTGAACCTGCGCCGTGCCGCCATGTTGTCGGTCGGCGCGGGCACGATCGGCTGCTATATGCACAATTCGATGGCCGAGGGTCTCGGCCGGATCGGCGTCCTGGTCGCGCTCGAATTCAAGGGCAAGGCCGACGCGCTCGCCGAGTTCGGCCGCAAGCTGGCGATGCACGTGGCGGCGGCCAATCCGCAGGCGATCGAGTCCGCCGCGCTCGCTCCGGCGGTGATCGCGCGCGAGCGCGACGTGCTCGCCGACAAGGCGCGCGCCGCGGGCAAGCCCGCCAACGTGATCGAAAAAATCGTCGATAGCGGCCTCAAGACCTTCTACAAGGAGGTCTGTCTGCTGGATCAGGCCTATGTCCACGATCCGTCGAAATCGGTCGCGCAGGCGTTGAAGGAAGCGGAAGCCCAGGCCGGCGCGCCGATCAAGATCGCGGGATATGTGCGTTACGCCTTGGGCGAGGGCGTCGAGAAGCAGGAGCAGGATTTCGCCGCCGAGGTCGCCGCGGCCGTACGGCCGGGCTGATCGAAACCGAGGGCCGAGCATGAGCAAGCCGCGCTACCGCCGCGTCCTGGTCAAGGTCTCGGGCGAGGCTTTGATGGGCAGCGAGACCGTCGGACTCGATCCCAAGGCGCTCGCCCGCATCGCCAAGGATCTCGCCGCCACCCGTGCGCTCGGCGTCGATATCGCGGTGATGGTCGGCGGCGGCAATTTCCTGCGCGGTGCCGCGCTCGCGGGCGCCGGTCTCGACCGCGCCACCGCCGATCAAATGGGTATGCTCGCGACCGTGATCAACACGTTGGCGCTGGGCGATGCGATCGAGAAGGCGGGCGCCGCGGCCCGTACCTTGTCGGCGGTGCCGATGCCGACCATCTGCGAGCCCTATGCGCGCCAGCGCGCGCTCAAGCACCTCAAGGACGGCCGCATCGTCGTGCTTGGCGGCGGCACCGGGAATCCCTTTTTCACCACCGACACCAGCGCCGCATTGCGCGCGGCCGAGCTCGGTTGCGAGGCGATCTTGAAGGCCACCGACGTGGACGGCGTCTATGACGCCGACCCCAAGAAGCATCCGAAGGCCAAGCGCTTCGAGCGCCTCAGCCACGACGAGGCGCTGGCCAAGGATCTCAAGATCATGGACGCCGCCGCCTTCGCGCTTGCCCGCGACGCGCGCTTGCCGATAATCGTGTTCTCGATCCGGGACGAGGGCGCGATCGCCGCCACGGTTCGAGGAGAGGGGCGGTCCACCACCGTCTCGCCTTGAGCTCCGTGGAAGTTCCGAGCCGCGAATTCTGCTCGGCCGAGCATTCGACCGCCAGGGATGGACGAGGTGGACGATGAAACCGGGACCCTTCGATATCGCCGACGTCAAGCGCCGCATGCAGGGCGCCATCGCCGTGCTCAAGCAGGAGCTCGGCGGCCTGCGCACCGGCCGCGCCTCGCCGGGCATGGTCGATCCGATCCAGGTCGAGGCCTATGGCCAGCATATGCCGATCAATCAGCTCGCCACCGTCAGCGTGCCGGAGGCGCGTCTCTTGTCGGTGCAAGTGTGGGACAATTCGGTCGTCAAGGCGGTGGAGAAGGCGATCCGCGATTCCGATCTCGGGCTCAATCCGCAGACCGAAGGCCAAGTCATTCGTCTACGCATTCCCGAGCTCAATCAGGAACGCCGGCAGGAGCTGGTCAAGGTCGCGCACAAATACGCGGAAGCCGCCCGCATCGCGGTGCGCCACGTGCGCCGCGACGGCATCGATCATTTGAAGACCCTCAAGAAGGACGGCCACGTGAGCGAGGACGAAATCAAGCACCACGAAAGCGAAGTCCAGAAAGCGACCGATCAGTCGATCGCCGAAATCGATCACGCGCTCACCCACAAGGAAAAGGAAGTCATGTCCGTCTGAGCGGGACGGACGACATGCGATGCCGGTTTCCGATGTCGTAGCTGCGCCGGCCGTGGATCAAGTGGCCGCGCCCGTGCACGTCGCCGTCATCATGGACGGCAACGGCCGCTGGGCGGCCGCGCGCGGCCTGCCGCGCGGGGAAGGTCACCGCCGCGGCGTCGCCGCATTGCGCCAGGCGGTGCGTTCGGCGGGCGAGCTCGGCGTCAAGGTGCTCACCATCTACAGTTTCAGCGCCGAGAACTGGTCGCGTCCGGCCACGGAGATCGACGACCTGATGGCGCTGGTGAAGCGCTTCGTGCGCGATGACCTGCAGGAGCTGCACCGGGCCGGCGTGCGCGTGCGCGTGATCGGCGACCGTACCGGCCTCGATTCCGAAATCTTCGGCCTGATCAGCGAGGCGGAGGCGCTGACGCGTGCGAACGACAAGCTCACCTTCGTGGTCGCCTTCAACTACGGCGGACGGCAGGAGATCGCGCGCGCGGCCCGGCGGCTCGCCGAGCAGGCGGCGGCAGGCGAGCTCGATCCGGCAAGTATCGGCACCGCCACGCTGGAGCAATATCTCGACACCGTGGGGTTGCCCGATCCCGATCTCGTGATCCGCACCAGCGGCGAGCAGCGGCTGTCGAATTTCCTGTTGTGGCAGGCGGCCTATGCCGAATTCGTGTTCTTGCCGATCTATTGGCCGGATTTCGATCGCGCGGCGTTCGAACAGGCGATCGACGAATTTCATCGCCGCGAACGCCGCTTCGGCGGTCTCAAAGCCCGCACGGGGTCCTGACCTTGTCGGCCGCCCGCGAGTTCCGTGAGCCCGGAGGCGGCGAGATGACGCCCAGCCCGGGCGGCGAGCTCGTCCGCAGGGTGCTTTCGGCGCTGGTGCTCGGCGCCGGCGCGCTCGCCGCGGCCGTGTTCGGCGATCTGCCGTTTCTTCTGTTCTGGACCGGCGCCGCGTTCTGGGTCTGGTGGGAATGGATCGGCATCATCGCGGCGAGCCCGCGCATCCTCGTGCTCGCGATCGGCGGCGTCGCGATCACTGGCATGGCGACGGCACTCGGCTTCGACGCGCCCGCGATCGCTTTCATCGCTACCGTCATCGGCGCGGGCGTGGTGGCGGCGACCGCGACTCCGCAGCGGACCTGGGCCGCGGGCGGAATGGTCTATGCCGCCGTCGTGCTCGTTCCGTGCGTCATGCTCAGGAGCGATCCCGCGCTCGGGCTTGCCGCCATCCTGTGGCTGTTCGCGGTGGTATGGGCGGCCGATATCGCCGCCTATTTCACCGGCCGTTACTTCGGCGGCCCGCGCCTGGCGGCGGCGATCAGCCCGAACAAGACCTGGTCCGGCGCCCTCGGCGGCGCGCTCGGGGGCGTCGTGGCGGGCTCGGCCACGGTGCTGGCATTCGGCCTGCAATGGCGGGTGATCCATCTCGCCATCGCGCTCGTGGTCGTGATCGGGGCGCAGATCGGCGATCTGTTCGAGTCGGCGATGAAGCGCCGCTTCGGCGTCAAGGATGCGAGCAAATTGATCCCGGGCCACGGCGGATTGATGGACCGGCTCGACGGATTTCTCGCCGCCGCGACCGTGGCGCTCGCGATCGGACTATCGCGCGCGGGAGCGGGTGGAGCGGCAACGGGGTTGCTCGCATGGTGAGGGCCAGGGAATCGTCCATGGTGAAGGTCACGGTGCTGGGCGCCACCGGCTCGATCGGGGCAAGCGCGATCGATCTCCTGCGCCGCGCGCCCGGACGTCATCGGGTGGCGGCGCTCACCGCCCGGCGCGACGCGCCGCGGCTCGCCGCCCTCGCGCGCGAGCTCGGCGCCAGCCTCGCGGTGGTCGCCGAGCCCAATAGCTATCGGGAGCTGAAGGACGCGCTCGCGGGCTCCGGCATCGAAGCGGCGGCCGGGCGCGAGGGGCTCATCGCGGCCGCGAATGCGCCCGCCGATGTGGTGGTCGCCGCCATCACCGGGGTGGCGGGGCTGGAGCCGACGC
Organism: Xanthobacteraceae bacterium; assembly: GCA_030648135.1. Lineage (GTDB taxonomy): Bacteria > Pseudomonadota > Alphaproteobacteria > Rhizobiales > Xanthobacteraceae > JAUSIF01. The sequence continues at coordinate 3,566 of JAUSIF010000231.1, read as the reverse complement.
TGGCCGCGCTCGCGCCCGGCCGGCGCATCGCGCTCGCCAACAAGGAGTGTTTGGTCTCCGCCGGCCGGCTGTTCATGGCCAAGGCGGCGGCGCAAGGTGCGACCGTGCTGCCGGTCGATTCCGAGCACAATGCGGTATTCCAGGCGCTCGCCGCCGGCCCGCGCGAGACGGTCGAGCGGGTGACGCTCACCGCCTCGGGAGGGCCGTTCCGCACCTTCACGCCGGATCGGCTCAAGTACGTCACCGCGCAGGAGGCCTTGCGCCATCCGACCTGGACGATGGGGGCGAAGATCACCATCGATTCCGCAACCCTCATGAACAAAGGCCTGGAACTGATTGAGGCGCATCATCTTTTCGGCATTGGATCCGACCGGCTCGATGTCCTCGTCCACCCCCAGTCGATCGTGCATGCCTTGGTCGCCTTCCGCGACGGCGCCGTGGTGGCCGGACTCTCGGTTCCCGACATGCGGGTGCCGATCGCGTTTTGTCTGGCCTGGCCGGACCGCATCGGCTGGGAAGCGCCGCGGCTCGATCTGGCGGCGCTGGGCGCGCTCAGTTTCGAGCCGCCGGACCTCATCCGTTTTCCCTCCCTCGCGCTTGCCCGGGCCGCGCTCGAGGCCGGAGGGGGGGCGCCGACCGTGCTTAACGCCGCCAATGAAGTGGCGGTGGAGGCCTTCCTGGCCGGCCGGATCGGCTTTCTCGGCATCCCCGCTCTGGTCGAGGCGGTACTGGCGCGGGCGGTTTCGGAGAGTCTGGCCGAGCCCGCGACGGTTAAGGAGGCGCTGGCCGTTGACCATATCGCGAGAAGTTTTGCCTCGGACCTGTTACCCGAATTCGCCGCAAAGGCTTCTTAGGTTATAAGGAATTCGGAAAGGATATCCCTATGGATGTGGTGTCGGGCGTGGGTGCGTGGAGCAGCTCGCTTCTCAGCTATGCAATTCCGTTCCTGTTCGTGCTCACGGTGGTCGTGTTCTTCCATGAACTCGGACACTTCTGGGTGGCCCGCCGCTGCGGGGTAAAGATCGACGCCTTCTCGATCGGCTTCGGGCCGGAACTCCTGGGCTTCAACGACTGGCACGGCACGCGCTGGAAGCTCTCCATGATTCCGCTCGGCGGCTATGTGCGCTTTCACGGCGACGACAGCGCCGCCAGCACGCCGGATCAAAAAGCGCTCGCCGCCATGAGCGAACAGGAGCGGCGCGTCTCCTTCTTCCATCAATCGGTCGCCAAGCGCGCGGCCATCGTCGCGGCCGGTCCGATCGCCAATTTCATCCTCGCCGTGCTGATCTTCGCGGCGGTGTTTTTCGCCTATGGCCGGCAGTCGACGACGGCGCGGGTGGACGGCATCCAGCCGGGCAGCGCCGCCGAGGCGGCGGGCTTCGCGCCCGGCGACCTCGTGGTCTCGATCGACGGACGCGAGATCGCGAACTTCGCCGACATGCAGCGCATCGTGGGAGTAAGTCCGGGGCAGGCGCTGAAGATCGTGGTCGAACGCAAGGGCAGTCAGGTGACGCTCACCGCGACGCCGCTGTTGCGCGAGATCAAGGATCACTTCGGCAATGTGCACCGTCTCGGGCTGCTCGGCATCTCGCGCTCGACCACCGCCGCCGACGTGGTGACGGAGCATTTCGGTCCGATCCAGGCGCTGCGGCTCGGAGTGGAGGAAACCTGGTTCGTGGTGGAGCGCACCCTCGGCTATGTGGCGGGGATCGTGGTCGGGCGGGAATCGGCCGATCAACTCGGCGGTCCGATTCGGATCGCGCAGGTGTCGGGCCAGGTCGCCTCGATGGGCTTCGCCGCGCTGTTACATTTGACCGCGGTGCTTTCGGTCAGCATCGGCCTGCTCAATCTTTTTCCGGTCCCCCTTCTCGATGGCGGCCACCTTTTGTTCTATGCGATCGAGACCATCCGTGGCCGCCCATTAAGCGAACGGGCGCAAGAACTTGGCTTCCGGATCGGCCTGGCGCTGGTGCTGATGCTGATGATCTTCGCCACCTGGAACGACATCCTGCACCTGACCTCGCTCTAAACCGCTTTTTAGGGGGTCTTGCACCACCCTTTGGCCGCTATTGCGGGATGACGTGGCGGATAGGTCACGGCGGGGGAAAAACCACCGGCGGCGGGGCTTCCGGTGGTTTGCAAGTCCATGAGAACTCAGTACAAGCTTAGTTTATCTTGGTATTCTGCGCGGTTGTGCGCGCGGAAGTAACGGGGGCGTGCCCTGGAGGCGGAGCAGGTCGCGTAAATGGACATTCGAGTTGGGATTTTGAGGAGGGTCGCGCTCGCCGCGATGATGGTGCTCGCCCTGACGGCGGGCATTGTCGCGGGATTAATGGCGACTGCCGGAAGCGCCTCCGCCCAGACCCGGACCCAAACTCAGACCCCGGCCCAGGCGGTCAACAACATCGCCGTGCAAGGCAACAAGCGCGTCGATTCCGACACCATCCGCAGCTATTTCCAGCCCCGGCCGGGCGAGAAGCTCGACGCCGCCAAGATCGACGAGGGCCTGAAGGCGCTTTACGCCACCGGCCTCTACGCGGACGTGAAGATCAGCCAGAGCGGCGGACGTCTGACCGTCACCGTGGTCGAGAACGCGACCATCAACCGCATCGCCTTCGAGGGCAACAAGAAGGTCAAGGACGAGGTTCTTGCCGCCGAGGTGCAATCGCGCGTGCGCGGCTCGCTCGCGCGCCCGACCGTGCAGGCCGACGTCCAGCGCATCGTCGAAATCTATCGCCGGCAAGGCATGTTCGGCGTTCGCGTCGAGCCGAAGATCATCGAGCGGCCGAGCAGCCGGGTCGATCTCGTGTTCGAGATCAACGAAGGCGAAAAAACCACGATCAAAAGGATCGCTTTCGTCGGCAACAAGGATTTTTCCGACTGGAAGCTGCGCGACATCATCACCACCGGTCAGACCAATTGGTTGAGCTGGCTCAAGAACAACGACGTCTATGATCCCGACCGCGTCAGCGCCGATCAGGAGCTGTTGCGGCGGTTCTACCTCAAGAACGGCTATGCCGATTTCCGCATCCTGTCGGCGACCGTCGATCTCGACCGTTCGGCCGGCGGCTTCGTCCTCACCTTCACCCTCGACGAAGGCCAGCCGTATCGCTTTGGAACGATCGACGTGATTTCGAATCTGCGGGATGTCGATGGGGCGACGCTGCGCGGCCTGCTGCGCACCAGCTCCGGCTCGATCTACAACGCCGAGAAAGTCGAGAAATCGATCGAGGAGATCACGATCGAATTGGCCAAGCGCGGCTATGCTTTCGCGCAAGTGCGGCCGCGCGGCGACCGCGACTTCGAGGCGCATCGCATCAACGTCGTTTTCGTCGTCGAGGAGGGGGCGCGGGTCTATGTCGAGCGCATCAACATTCGCGGCAACATGCGCACGCGCGACTGGGTGATCCGCCGCGAATTCGATCTGTTCGAAGGCGATCCATATAACCGCGCGCTGATCGACCGCGCCGAACGCCGGCTGAGGAATCTCGGTTACTTCAAGACCGTGAAGATGACCAACGAGCCCGGCTCGGCGCCGGACCGCGTCATCGTCAATGTCGACGTCG
>JAUSIF010000214.1 GCA_030648135.1 Xanthobacteraceae bacterium | reverse complement strand
ATCACTCGGCCGCCCGGCGCCTGGCGAGCACCGCCTTCCTCGTCCGTGTCTTCAGCGCCGCCCTGATCTTTGTCTCGCAGATTTTGCTCGCGCGCTGGATGGGCCGCTACGAGTTCGGTATCTATGTCTATGTCTGGACCTGGGTGGTGCTGGTGGGGGGTCTGGCGCCGCTCGGGATTGCCTATTCGACCCAGCGCTTCATTCCGGAATATGGCGCGCGAGGCGATCTCGACCGCCTGCGCGGGTTTCTCGCCGGCAGCCGTTGGCTGAGCTTCGGCCTGGGCACGGCCGCGGCGGGTATCGGGATCGCGCTCATCCTCGCGCTCGGCGACCGCGTCCCCGAGCATTACCGAGTTCCGTTCCTGCTCGCCTTCGCCTGTCTGCCGATCTTCGCGCTGTCGAGCGCCCAGGACGGCGTCGCGCGTTCCTACAATTGGTTCGATATCGCGCTCGTCCCCGGCTATGTGGCGCAGCCCCTCATCATTCTCGCGATCTTCGCGATCGCCCATGCCGCCGGCATGCCCACGACCGCGATGACGGGAATGATCGCAACCACCGCCGCGATCTGGTCGATGGTGCTGGTGCAACGCTTCCTGCTCGAGCGGCGCTTGGCCGCGCGCGTCGAGCCCGGGCCGCGCCGCTACGAGGTGGGATATTGGTTCCGGACGGCGTTGCCGCTGTTCCTGGTCGACGGCTTCTACTTCCTGCTCACCTATACCGACATCCTGGTGCTGCAGCTCTTCGTTGGTCCGGAGGATATCGCGATCTATTACGCGGCGAGCAAGACGCTCGCGCTCATCGCCTTCATCTATTTCGCGGTGTCGGCCGCTTTCGCACACCGCTTCAGCCGTTATCACGTCGCCGGCGAGCGGGAGAAGTTAGAAGCCTTCGTCGCCGATGCGGTGCGCTGGACGTTCTGGCCTTCGCTCGCGGCGGCGCTGGTTTTGCTCGTGCTCGGCAAGCCGATCCTGATGCTGTTTGGCGCGGGCTTCGAGCAAGGCTATCCGCTGCTGTTCGTGTTGGTGCTCGGGTTGCTCGCACGCGCTTCGGTCGGCCCGGCCGAGCGGCTGCTCAACATGGTGGGCGAGCAGCGCATCTGCGCCGTGGTCTATGCGACGGCCTTCACCACCAATCTGGTGCTCTGCTTCGTGCTGGTGCCGCGGATGGGCCCCGTGGGCGCCGCGATCTCGATCGCGACCGCGCTGATCGTGGAATCGGTGCTTTTGTTCGTCATGACCAAGCGCCGGCTCGGAATCCACGCCTTCTTCTGGCGGCGCTGAGCCGGATCTCTATCGGGACGAGACATGGCTCCGGCGATCCGTTCCTCCATTCCAGGTCTCTACCGACTTGACGCGCCCGCTCTCGCCGAGCGGAGGCCGATCCCGGCGTTGGCCGGCGCCGCCGGGATCAAGGTCGACTGGCAGCCGCTCAATTCGCTCGACACCGCCGACATCGCGCGCTGGCGCGACCTCGTGCGCCGCGCGCTCGAGCCGAACGTCTTTCTCGAGCCCGCCTTTGCGCGCGCGGCCGCCGCTCACCTGCCGGGGCTGGACATCGGCGTTCTCCTCGTGCGCGCCGGCGTACGCCTGCTCGGGTTTCTGCCGGGCCATGTCGAAGGCTTGGCCCACGGCCGGCCGGTCGCGACCTTCCGCGCCTGGACCCATCCATTCGCCCCGCTCTCGACTCCGCTCGTCGACCGTGAGGCTGCGGCAAACGTGGTCGCGGCCTTGCTCGAAGCCTTGCCCAAGCTTCCCGGCTCGCCGCGGCTCGCCTTGTTTCCGCTCATCGACGAACAGGGTCCGGTCGCCAGCCTGCTCGCCGAGCGTCTCCGCCGCAGCGGCCGGACCGCCTATCGCCTCGATCCGCACCTGCGCGCGGCGCTCGTGTGCGGTGAAGATCATCCGCTCAGGGACGTCGCGCCAAAGAAACTCAAGGAGTTGCGCCGGCAACGCCGCCGCCTCGCCGAAGCGGGTGCGCTCACCCGCGACACCATTACCGCCGCGGGCGCGATCGGCGCGGCGGTCGCGGATTATCTCGCCGTCGAGGCCCACGGCTGGAAAAAGCGCTCCGGCAGCGCCGCGGTGCTCGATGCTTCGAGCACGCGATTCCTCACCGAAGCCGTTGCGGGTCTGGCCGCCGAAGGCAAGGCGCGCATCGATCTCCTGAAACTCGGGGCTGCGATCGCGGCGACGATCACGCTCATCTCCGGCAATCGCGCCTGGTTCTGGAAGACCGCCTATGACGAAGATTTCGCCCGCTATTCTCCCGGCGTTCAGCTCGCGCTCGATCTCAGCGAAGCGCTCGGGCAGGACCCGAACCTCGCGCTCGTGGATTCCTGCGCCGTCGCCGATCATCCCATGATCGATCATCTGTGGGGCGGGCGGCTCGCGGTCGCCGACTGGCTGGTGCCGCTCGGCGGCAGGGGATCGTTCATGGCCGGGATCGCCGCCGAGCGCATGCGGCGCGCGATCGTCTCGCCGCTGAAGGCGCTGCGCGCCCGGCTACTCCACTAGCGGGCCGCGGCGGGCTCGGCCAGCAGCAGCGCCCAGAACACCTTGTATTTCGATTTTTCGGAATAAGCGGTCGCGATGCCGAAGCGGGTCGCGCCGGGCAGCAGCATGTTGGTGTTGTGGGAGGGCGAGTCGCGCCAGCCCGAAAAAGCCTCGGCCAGCGTGTGGTAGCCGGCGCCCACGTTCTCCGCCGCGCGCGCCGCGTTGTAGTTCGCGCTTTTCAGGCGCTGGAGGAAACCGCGGCCGCCCGGATCGTGCGTTACCTTGTCGGCGGCGGCCATGCGACGAACTTGATCCTGCGCGAGGGTGGTGAGCTTCGCATCGGCTTCGATCGCGGGCAGTCCGTTCGCGCGCCGATAATCGGACAGAAGCGAGGCCGTGGCCGCCACGTTCACCTCGGCTCCGGGCCTGGCGAGGCTCTCGTAGAAGGGCGGCGAATTTTCGATCTCGGGGGTGCCGCAAGCCGCGAGCAGAATCGCGAACAGGAGGATGCAGGCGAACCGGTGGCGCATGCGCATGAATTTCCTTGGTCAGACGTCGCCGGAAGCCGGCTTGTTGCGGGAAGGTTTTCGTATCTCGATCGGGTTCTCGGTGCTGTCGTCGCGCACGCGCACCTCGCGCTGCGGATAGGGGATTTCGATGCCGGCCTCGCGGAATTGACGCAGGATGGCGAAATGCAGGTCACTCTTCACATTTAGTGCCTGCCGGACATCGTCGACCACGCAACGCAGCTCGAATTCGAGCGCGCTGTCACCGAAGCGGACGAACAAAACGCGCGGCGCCGGCGTTTTCAACACTTGCGGTAGATTGCCGGCGGCAGCGAACAGGATGTCGCGTACCCGATCCGGATCGGCGTCATAGGATACGCCAACCGGAACCACGATGCGTCCGGTGGTGTTCATGCGGGTCCAGTTCTTGACCACTCCGGTGATGAGATCGGAATTCGGCACCAGCACCGTCGATCGTTCGAAAGTCTCGATCTCGGTGGCACGCACGCTGATGCGGCGCACGACGCCCTCCTCGCCCTTGACCACGATGGTGTCGCCGACGCGGATCATCCGTTCAGTCAAGAGGATCAGACCGGAGACGAAGTTCGATACGATCGATTGCAAACCGAAACCGATGCCGACCGACAACGCGCCGGCGACCAGCGCCACGTTCTCGAGGTTGAGACCGAGCCGTCCCAGCGCCAGCGAGCCCGCGATGATCGCGCCGATATAGCCGACAATGGTGGCGATCGAATTCTGCAAGCCGGGCTCCAGATCCGTGCGCGGCAGCACGATCTGCGCGATCCAGCCCTGTATGATGCGGGTGATCACGAGGCCGATGAAGAGCATCGCGACGGCGGCGAGCACGTCGACGAGCAGGATCTTGGTGCGGCCGATCTCGATGTCGAAGGTGACGCGGTCGAGCGTAGAGACGATATCGACGACCGATGTGCCCCAGGTTCCGACCACCAGGAAAATGGCGACCACGATGAGCAAGGCGCGCAACAGGCCGGAGAGCAGGATCGCGCCGAGTTCAAGGTTCTTGGTCCGCAGGCCGAGGGTCGCCGCGACCCCGCGCCGGCGCGGCGATTCCGGAACAAGGCTTTCGGCGAAGAAAGCCTCGACCAGCACCAGGAAGAGATAGAGCGTGCCGAACACGATGGCGGCATTGACCAGGCGGCCGGCGACGAAAGCGGCAAAACCCACATAGCCGGTGGCGAGCGCGACGGCGATGGTCGCGACCACGATCCAGGCCGGCAGGCGGATCCAGTGCGGCAAACCGTCCTCGGCGCCTGCGGCCATGGCCCGGTGCGCGGAGACGAGCGTGCGCACGAGCAGGGCGACGATCGCCAATGCCATGAGCGCGCTCGTCACCACCGTGAGCGCAAGCGGCGCGGCGAGCGCCCGATGCATGACGTTCAGGAAAGCAGCAAAGCCAACGACCACGACCGCGCCGGAGGCCAGTCGATACAGGCGGTCCGCTGCCTCGTCGTCGATCGCGGGCAGGCGCCGCCTCCTGACACCCGGAGCGAGCACGGCGCGGCCGAGCGCGCGCCCGACCGACAACAACAGGATCGCGGCTATGAGGCCGTCGGTGATATCGCGCATGCGCAGCGGCAAGAGATCGAAGGCGGAGAGAATCTCGATCGCCGCCAGGGCCGCGAGCGGGATTGCGGCCGCATCGAGTGCCGCATCGCGGAGCGCCACGCATACCGTGCGCAAGCGCGTGGGCGGGGCGGCTTCAGGGGCGGCGGGCCGGCCGTCGGTCCGCTGCCGGATCATCCGGCGCAAGAACAGGATGCCACCGATCACCGCCACGATGGTGAGCAAGGCGGCCGCGATGCTGCCGTAGCCGGCGCGGGCGGTGGCATGATCCTTCCAGTCGGAAAGCAAAGTTGCGAGCGCGCGCCCCTCGCCCGGCAGCGCTTTCACCGCGCTGATCCAGAGCGTGGGATCGAGCACGCTGTCCGATCGCTCGAACAGGCGTTCGGTGTAGATCGCCCGGCGGCGGCGGTCGATGCGGTCGGCGATCTGGTCGGCGCGCAAGGCCAGCAGCCGCGTTTGCCGCAGAGTGCCGTCGATCTCGCTCAAGAGGGCGGCGAGCTCGTTGCGCGAAGCCGCGACCTTGGCATCTTCGGGCGGGGCATCCTTGCCGGGCGCGGGCCCGAGTTCCTTGAGACGGCTTTCGGTCTCGGCGTAACGCGGCTCGATTTCTTCGATTCGTCCGCGCAATTCCGCGCGCAATGGCTCGATGACATTGCGCATGCCCGCGAGGTCTTCCTCGCGCAGACCGCTGCGATTCAGATCCGCTTCGGTCTGCTGGAAGATCATGCGCATCGGCTCGAGCCGCGCCCACATCGCCTGCAATTGATCGTCGGCACGCACATGGCCGGCGAAGCCGAGCGCCAAGGCCAGGATCGCGAGGGCGAGGATGCCCTTGGCCCGGCACTTTCCGCCGGCTCCGGCGTTCGCGTTCCTCGCCATGGGAAATGTCTCCGCTCGGCTCTGACCGCTGCCCGGCCGTAATCTCGAGATGGCGGTCCCGGAGGGAGTCGAACCCCCGACCTTCGGTTTAGGAAACCGCTGCTCTATCCTGCTGAGCTACGGGACCGGCGGGATTCCCCTTAGCATAGGCCGCTAAGCGGCGCATCGCGGCGCTTGGCGGATATAAACGGTTCAGAATATCATCGGGCCGCGTCGCTGCCGCAGAATTGCCGCCTTGGAGCCGTTTGTACGGCGGGACGCTGTTGAGTGGGACGAGATGGGGTGGAGTTTCGGTAAAGCTCGGGCATTCGCGCCCGCACTGATCGCGGCTGCGGCTTTCGCCGCCCCCTCCGCTCGGGCAGCGGACGGCGTCTGCGCCGAGGCCGGCGCCTTGTTCGCG
>JAUSIF010000210.1 GCA_030648135.1 Xanthobacteraceae bacterium | reverse complement strand
GACGATAAGCGGCACCTTGGCCGCGCGCGCGTGGTGGATCGCTTCGACCGTCTGCGGCTTGACGCCGTCATCGGCGGCCACCACCAGCACCACGAGGTCGGTGACCTTGGCGCCGCGGGCGCGCATGGCGGTAAAAGCGGCGTGCCCCGGCGTGTCGATGAAAGTGACCTTCGCGCCCGACCGCGTCGTCACCTGATAGGCGCCGATATGCTGCGTGATGCCGCCGGCCTCGCCCGAGACCACGTCGGTTTGACGGATCGCATCGAGCAGCGAAGTCTTGCCGTGGTCGACATGGCCCATGATGGTCACGACCGGCGGCCGCGGCACCAGATGCGCCGCCTCGTCGGGCGCATCGAACAGACCTTCCACGACGTCGGCTTCGGAAATGCGCCTGACGGTGTGGCCCAGTTCCTCGGCGACGAGCTGGGCGGTATCGGCGTCGATCGCGTCGGTGATCTTCAACATCTGGCCCTGCTGCATCAGCAGCCGAATGACGTCGACCGCACGCTCCGCCATGCGGTTGGCGAGCTCCTGGATGGTGATCGTTTCGGGAATGACCACCTCACGGGCGATCTTTTCTTTCGGCTCGTCGGAGGGACGATGGCCGGTCATGCGCTGGACGCGGCGGCGGAACGATGCGACCGAGCGCTGGCGTTCCTCGCCGCTCGATAGCGCGGTCACGACGGTGAGCCGCCCGCGTTGCTTCTCCGCGCCGGGCGCGCGCGCGGGCTTGGCCGCCGTCGCCGTCTTGCCGCCGCGGCGGGACGTGCGCGGGCCCTCATCTTCGTCCTCGAGGGCAAGCGTACGGCCGGAGAGCGCCAATCCCGCGGCTTTTGCCGCGGCATCGTCTCCGAAGCGCTTGCGCGCTTCCTGTTCGGCCTTGCGTTTGGTTTCCTCCTCGGACGCACGACGGGATTCTTCATCGCGCTTGCGTGTTTCGGCGGCCTCACGATCTGCGCGATTCTCGGCATCGCGCGCGGCGCGCCGGCGGACTTCGCCCTCGGCAGCGCGGCGCTCTTCGGCCTCGCGTACGCGGGCATCGGCGAGCGCGTGTGTGCGGGCGCTGCGTTCTTCCTCGGTGAGCGTGCGCAGGACGACGCCCGACGGCTTCGGGCCCGTCTGCGGCTCTTGCAGCGCGGTTGCTTTCGAGGCCGCGCGGGATTTCGGCGCCTTCTCGGCGGCCGGTTCCGGCTGCGCTGCGGCGGCTTTCTTGGTCGAACGGCCAGCCGGCCGATTGGTGGCCGGTGCGGCTTCAGCCTTGCTCTCGCTGCCCGGTCCGACCACACGGCGCTTGACCTTCTCGACCACCACCGCCTTGGAGCGGCCGTGGCTGAAGCTCTGGCGCACCACGCCCTGCTCCACGGATCGCTTGATCGTGAGCGTCTTCGACGGCGCCACGCGGAGCGTCTTTTCGCCGGGGTCCTTGGTGCTGCTCATGCTTTCCCCAAATCCGAGGGCCGGCCATCGCCACGGCTCGACGCTGTCGCCTCGCCGGCGGGCCTACCGTTGCGCCAGCGCTCAAGCCTCAGACAGCGCGCGAGAAAACCCTGGCTCGCCGGATGCGCGAGCAAGGCTGCATGTATCACATTTGACCGCCCGAGCGCCAAGTCCAATTGCTCCCCGGCAAAGATGGAGACCCGTTCGGGCGCGGGCTTGCCCGCGGCAACGGCCCGTGCCACCGCACTCTCGAGCTTGCGTATTCCATCGTTTGCCGCCTCGCGGGCATGGAGGAGGACGCCGACTTCACGCTCGCCGAGCGCATTCTCGACCTTGGAAAAACCGGTGATGACCTGCCCCGCCTTGTTGGCGAGCGAGAGCGATTCGAGCGCCATCCGTTCGAGCAGGCGCTCGACCAGCTCGGGTAGCTCCACCCCGGCGAGGCCCTTGCCGCGAAAGCCGCGGGCAAATGCCTTCTCGCGGATAGCGGCCTCTAGCGCCGTTTTCGTCGCGGTGACCCAAGCGCCACGTCCTGGCAGCTTGCGCTCGAGATCCGGCACGATATGGCCGTCCGGAGCGACCACATAGCGGATCATCTCCTCGACGGGTTTCACCTCACGCGCCGCGAGGCAAAGCCGTGCCAGACCGGTGCGCGCTGCCGCCGGTCCCTCGTCGATCTCGTCACTTTCCATGCGCACGAGCAGAGTCATCTCCTTCAGTTCTGCGGCTCCGTCTCGGCCGGAGCGGAACTCTCGGCCGCGGCCGCGGGCTCCTCGGGCGGAGTGAGGGCGGTCTCGTCGACCCAGCCGACCTTGACGCGCGCCTGCATGATGATGGCTTCGGCTTCGTCACGCTCGAGTTCGAAATCGTCCAGGATACCGGCATGGCGGGTAGTTTCGCCCTCCTTGCGCTCGACCCAGCCGATCAGATCGTCGGTAGCGCAGCCGGCGAGATCCTCGACCGTCTTGATGCCATTCTCGCCCAACGCGACGAGCATGCGGTTTGTGATACCGGGCACCTCGCGCAGCGCGTCCTCGACACCCAGCTCCTTACGCTTGGCGTCAAGCTCGGCCTCCAGTCGGGCGAGATAATTCTTCGCGCGGGTCTGCAGCTCGGCGGCGGTATCGGAATCAAAACCTTCGATGGCGGCGAGTTCCTCGGTGGGCACGTAGGCGAGCTCCTCGATCGAGCCGAAGCCCTCGGAGGTGAGCAGCTGGCCGACCATCTCGTCGACGTCGAGCGCCTCAATAAACATCTGGGAACGCTCGGCGAATTCCTTCTGGCGCCGCTCGCTCTCCTCCTGTTCGGTCAGAATGTCGATGTCCCAGCCGGTGAGTTGGGAGGCGAGCCGGACGTTCTGGCCGCGCCGGCCGATCGCGAGCGAGAGTTGCGCGTCGGGAACGACCACCTCGATCCGCTCGCGGGTCTCGTCGAGCACGACCTTCACCACCTCGGCAGGAGCGAGCGCGTTGACGACGAAGGTGGCGACATCCGGCGACCACAAGATGATATCGATCTTCTCGCCCGCGAGTTCGTTGACCACGGCCTGGACGCGCGATCCGCGCATGCCGACGCAGGCGCCAACCGGATCGACCGAGGAATCGCGCGAGATCACCGCGATCTTGGCGCGCGAGCCCGGATCGCGAGCGACCGCCTTGATCTCGACGATGCTGTCGTAGATCTCGGGCACTTCCTGCGCGAACAGCTTGGACATGAACTGCGGATGCGTGCGCGATAGGAAGATTTGCGGTCCGCGCGGTTCGCGGCGTACATCATAGACATAGGCGCGGACGCGGTCGCCGTTGCGGAAGATTTCGCGCGGCAGGAGTTCGTCGCGCCGTACGATCGCTTCGCCGCGGCCGAGGTCGACGACGACATTGCCGTATTCCACACGCTTGACGACGCCGCTGACGATTTCGCCAATACGATCCTTGTATTCCTGATACTGACGGTCGCGCTCGGCCTCGCGCACCTTCTGTACGATCACCTGTTTCGCCGATTGGGCGGCGATGCGGCCGTATTCGAGCGGCGGCAGCGACTCGGCGATATAGTCGCCAATCTGCGCCGCCGGATTCTTGCGCCGCGCATCTTCAAGGCTGATCTGAATCGCATCGTTCTCCACCGTCTCGACGACAAGGAGGAGGCGCGAGAGGCGCAACTCGCCGGTCTTCGGATTGATCTCGGCACGCACTTCGGTCTCGCTGCCGTAACGCGAGCGAGCAGCCTTCTGGATTGCATCCTCCATAGCGGCGATCACGATTCCCTTGTCGATCGACTTCTCGCGCGCGACCGCCTCCGCGATCTGCAGGAGTTCGAGCCGGTTTGCGCTGACGACTGCCATAGGGGTCTCCCAACCTAACGAATCTGGATACGGGACCGGCCGCCGGCGGCCGGTGTGAATTGTTGCGTACGGCGGCTGCCCTCGTCTTGGGTTCCCGCTTCCGCCGCGCGGGATGCCGTCTTGCCTTGTTTCAGGGATTGCGCGACCAGCGCATCGGTGAGCACGAGCTTCGCATCCGCCATGTCGGAGATCGCAAGACGAACGACCTGCGGCTCGCCTTCGCCGGCCTCGACCCGCAGCTTGGCATCATCACCCTCGGTGCCGAGAAGCAGGCCGCGGAAGCGCTTGCGGCCATCGACTGCGACTTCCATCTCGATCTTGACCTCGTGACCGGCGAGCCGCTCGAAATCGGAATGGCGCACCAGCGGTCGATCGATGCCGGGCGAGGACAACTCCAGCCGATAGGTGCTTGGTATCGGATCCTCGACGTCGAGGGCGGGCGAAAGCGCGCGGCTCGCCGCCTCGCAATCCTCGATCATGAAGGTTCCGTCCGCGCGTTCGGCCATGATCTGAACCGTGCAACCGTCGCGTCCCGAGACCCGCACGCGCACGAGCCGAAAGCCCAGGCCCGTGAGTATGGGTTCGGAGATGGCCGCGATGCGCGCGGCCAAACCGGTTTCGCCGATGAGCCGAGGCTCGTCGAGCGTGCCGAATTGGAGTTGCGCCGTCTTATTCATACCGTCCTGTCCGTGCCCGGAATACGCGCGACCTAACAAAAAAGAGCGGGTCCCGGGCGGGGCCCACTCTCATCGTTCGATCCCATCGGATCGTTATGAGATGTCGTTGTTAGCAATCAATATAGCGCTGGCGGAGAAAGGTGCAAGGGGAAAGGCGCAAACGGCGCATGAAAGGAGGATTGGAATCGCGGCTACGACCCAGTGTTTTCAGGCTTTCTAACCGATTTTTCAGCATTCGGACGTAATATTTACCCAACCTAGTTTATCGCCGGCCGGGTCAAATTCACGATCTCGGGGACTGCAAATGGTTGCTCGAGAATCCCTGATCCTCAAACTCGAGGATGCGATTCAATGCGGTTCGAGCGG
>JAUSIF010000193.1 GCA_030648135.1 Xanthobacteraceae bacterium | reverse complement strand
CGTATTTCTACGCTTGAGAAATCCTATGGCTTGCCGAGGTTGCGGCCGCATCGATTTGGACGGATATGACCCGAGCGGCCAGGATACTTGGTGTCCGTCTTGCTGCCCAGATCACGACTACCAGCACGATAGTACGCGGGGCGGGCACTGGTGCATTCGCTGCGGCGAGCCGGTGCCCAACAATTGGTACTCCGACAGAGGCTAGATCATGAAGATTGGCGAGATCGAAGTTATCGACGTCGAACAGGGAAGCCTTGAGTGGTTCGAGGTCAGGCGCGGCCTGCCGACGGCGTCTAATTTCTCCGACGTCATGGCCTCCGGCCGCGATGGCGGGATCAGTAAGACTCGCGATCTTCTGCTGCGCAAGCTCGCCGGTGAGATCGTATCCGGCGTCAACCGCGAGGACTTCCGCAACGGCGCGATGGACCGTGGCAATGCGATGGAAGACGAGGTCCGCTCGCTCTACGCGATGATAGCCGGCGTCCAGCCGACCAAGGTCGGGTTCGTCCGCCGCGCCATGCGCTACGGCATCATCGGCGCAAGCCCGGACTCGTTCGTTGGCGCCGACCGCGGCGTCGAGATCAAGACAGCGGCACCACATATTCTGATCGAGATACTCAAGGCCGACCGCGTTCCGCCGGAGCACGTCATACAAATTCAAGGGAGTATGATGGTGAGCGGCCGGAAGAGTTGGGATCTGGCGATCGGCTACACCGGCATGCCACTATTCCGAAAGACGGTCCGCCGCGATGAGGCCACTATCGCCCGGCTCGATCTCGCGCTCAGTGTCTTCTACGAGGAACTCGACGAGCTTGTCGCGTGGCTCCGGCGGTACGGGAAAGGCTGATGGTCTTTAGGGCTTGCCTATTCACCTGGTCGAAAGCCGAGCGAACGATGCGGCTCGTCCCGCGATTCGCGCGCGTCGCTGATGCCCAATTTGCGGACGGCGAAGAATACGTTCTTGAGGTCCATGAACAGAGATCGAGTAAAGAACACAACCACATGTTTGCTGCGATCAAGAACGCTTTCGATCATATCGACGATCCTGAAACGTTGGCGGTTTTAAGTACGCCAAACAAATTGAGGCAATGGTCCTTAATCGTCTCGGGATGGTGCGACGTCACGTTGTTCGGACCACTCTCGAAACGGGCGGCGATCAAGAGCGCGCAGACTGCGGCCGTCAATTTCCGCAATAAAGACGACTACGTCGAAATCTCTGTCCGGCAAGCGCACGACGAAGATACCGGTGAGATCAACGGCTGGGCCGTCGTCATCAAGACCGCGAAGTCGCAGAGCAGGGCGAGCATGGACAAGGAAGATTTCCGCAAATCCAAAACCGACGTTCTCGAAGTTCTCTCGGGCCACATCGAGGTAAAGCGCCGCGACCTCGAACGATCAGCGAAGGACACCGCATAATGCCAGCATTTAAAGATATTACCGGGCTGCGGTTTGGCAGGCTTACGGCTTTGAAGGTTGACGATTCATTGCCACATGGCAGATTAGTTAATAAGAAAATCAAATGGATATGCGAGTGTGATTGCGGAAATAGGAAGTCTGTAGCTGCATCCTCATTGGGGCGAATGACGAAATCATGCGGTTGTTATCGTAGCGAAACGTCAAAGCTTCCACGCGAACGTATCTGTCTAGGATGCGGCAAAAAGTTTAAAACACGCACCACAAAAATAGACTATGTGGTTTGCTCTCTGTCCTGCCGCATTAAATTGGGAATTAAAAAGAAGTCTCAAAGCGAATGTTGGCCGTGGGTTCATCTTCAAGACAAGGATGGATATGGCGAGTTCTGGTTTTCCGGAAAAAAGTACCGGGCGCATAGAGTTGCCTTTGCTATTGAGAAAGGCGGCATTCCGCATGGAAAAGGGGTTCTTCATTCTTGTGACAATCCACCATGCTGTAATCCAGATCATCTATATATTGGGACTGTCGTAGAAAACACAGCAGATATGGACAGGCGCGGACGCCGAGTAGTCTTGCGTGGAGAAGATGCCGGCGGATCGAAGTTAACAGAATCTCAAGTCAAGATTATCAAGAAATCCAATCTAAGTGCGCGCAAATTAGCTGCTAGATTTGGGGTAAAAGACCAGTGCATCTATAAAATTCGTCAAGGCGTTAACTGGACTCACGTGCCATGAGCCGAACCTTTGAAGGCCTTTCGGGCGGCCCATATGGCGGGATGCCAGGGTTCAAAACTGGCGGCACGTCGAAGGCTGCGGCCGACGCAATAGCCGGCAGCGTCGAAGAACTGCGCCGTCGCGTCCTGGCCGAGCTACCTGGGACCGCCGAGGAGATCGCCGGGCGGCTCGGGTTGAGGCGGGATCAGGTCGCGCCGAGGCTGAGCGAGTTGACAAAAGGACATCTGGCGCGTGCCATCAAGACGAAGACGCGAAGGCGCAATTCGGAATCCGGCCTTACCGCCGCAGTTTACGATGCCATCGCAGGGAATGCGCTATGACGAAGACGTTGATCCCAGACGCTGCGCTCGACAAGCACGTTGCGCTTCTCGGCATGACCGGCGCCGGCAAGTCGAGCGTGATCCGCGCGGCCATCGTCGAGCCGGACCTCGACGCAGATCGGCGCGACATGATCATTACGCCAAAAGATGACTATTGGGGCCTGCGTTTGTCTAAGAACGGTAAAAGCAAGGGCTACGACATTCCGATCTTCGGCGGCTGGCACGGCGACTATCCGCTCAACGTCAAGGACGCGGCGCTGCTCGCCGAGACTTACGCGACGATGAAAGGCTCGGCAATCTTCGTCACCTCGCGGCTTTCCGTACAGGACCGCGCGCGCTGGTTCGCTGCCTTCGCCGAAACGATTCTTTCCAAGAATAAGGGCTGGGCTAGACTCGTGATCGACGAGGCTCATGTCTACATGCCGAAGCAAGGCGGCAAAGGCGGCGGCGCTATCCCGATGGCTCTGCACGCCGGCAACGAACTTGTCAGCCAGGGCAGATCGCTCGGCCTGCGGATCGTTCTCGCGTCGCAGCGGTCGGCTAAATTGCACAATGATGCCTTAACGCAGTGCTCGTGCCTGATGGCGATGATGCTGATGGCGCCGCATGACCGTGATGCCGTTAAGGACTGGATCGAAGATCAGGCCGACCCGGTCAAGGGCCGCGAGATTATCGCGTCGCTCGCCACCCTCAAGGAAGGACAGGCATGGGTCTGGGCGCCCCGCGCCAAGATGCTGGAGAAGATTCAGTTCCCGATGCCGAAGACGTTCGATTCCAGCGCAGCGGCGGACGAAGATAGCGGCGATGGCCCTGAACTGACACCGATCAACCTCGACGCGCTCAAGGGCAAGCTCGCGACGGTCGAGGCGGAGAAGAAAGCGAACGATCCGAAGGAACTGAAGACCGCGCTCGCGGCGCGGGACCGCGAGATCGCCGAACTGAAGCGCGCGGTGACGGCGACGCCGGTCGCCGATTCGAAGGCAATCGAGACGGCAGAGCGGCGTGGATTTGCTCGCGGCGTCGGCTTAGCGTGCAGAGATTTGGCCGTGTTTAAAGATGCAATAGAGGGGAGCAGTATGCGCCTCGGTTTTGCATTTGCGACCTGGGATAACGCACGATCAAGTGCGCTAAGTACTGTCGAAACAGCACAGGCGTCACTCGGTAAATTGTTGAATGCGCCATCGCCACGGCCCGCGCCAAGCGTATCACCCCGAACACCGTCCTACGCCAAGCCGGCCGCCCCGAAAGGTAACGGCGACGCAAGCGGAGACGACCGTCCTTTAGGTGCCGAGCGCAAACCGCTCGCCGCACTGGCGGCCGTGCATCCGGCCGGTATGACCGAAGCACAATGGGCGGTGTCATCCGGGCTAAAGCGGACCGGCGGCACATGGTCGGCCTACGTCTCGCGCCTGAAGATGGCCGGTCGCTTCGCACAGCAAGGCGATCTGTACTTCGTTACCGATAAGGGGCTGGCCGATCTTGGCGAGGTACCGGCTCCGCTTCCGTCTCCCGGCCGCGATCTCGTCGAGTTCTGGGCTGGAAAGATCAACGGCGTCGGGCCTATGATTCGTCGGTTGGCCGACGTCTATCCGGACTATCTCACGAAGGACCAACTCGCCGCTGATCTTAATATGGCGGCTAGCGGCGGCACGTTCGGCGCCTATCTGTCGCGGCTTCGCTCGCCTGGGCTGATCGAGGAAGATCGCGACAAGAATGTGCGCGCGGCACCGCAACTCATGGAGGGCGTGTGATGGGCAAGAATCCAACCCCTAAGCTCGACGCTCTCCGCGTCATGCGCGAATCTAATTATGCGCGCACGCATCCGCCGCGCCGGTCGATTGCCGAGATCAAAGCTGAGGTAGCCGCAATCCCGGCAAAGCGGCGGCCAAAGATCAAGCGTGGAACAAAGCCATGAGCAAGGAAACCGACAGAGCTATTACGTTCCTACTCATCGCGTTCCTCGTGCTCGTTTTCGTGCAAGACGGCATCCGGAATAGCATGCGGCACGACCTGCGCCTGCTCGACGCCAGGATCACAAACATAGAGGCGGCGAAGTAGCAAAATCATCGTAAGCAAGAGAGAGGATAGAACAATGACAAAGTTCGTATTTATTATCTTGGCCGTAATGATCATAAGCCTTACCGCTGAGGCACAAGATCGAACACCATGGCAAGAGCCGCCGATAGGTCCTCTATCAACGGTAGGTACAGTCATCGATATTGAAAACTATCACTGTACCGTAAATACCCCGCGCTCGATGACATGCTTGAATGTTGGTCGAGTATGTGTGGAGAAAAGAGCACGGGATGAAATCAGAGACGCGCGCCGTTTTGGTTGTGCTATCAAATCATCAAAAAATTATCCGTGTCCGCCAGACGATAATGATCGCAAAAAAGATGGCGACAAAATCGGAACGTGTCATCCAATGATGATTGGCGGCTGGTGATTTGCAACATGAGCCGCCTCCCGCGCCCGAACCCGTCGACCGAGGTCCGCTGCCGCGTTGCGCTGCGCCAGCTTGGCGAGGCGTTCCCAGAGACCGCGCTCGACTCATGGCGCTACGACCGAACGATCGCGCCGAAGTACCGCAAGACCGGGTTAGGTCAGATGCTCGAAACGCTGCTTGATCGGCTTGCGGCGAAGCTTGGCTGCGCGGTGTCGGACCTGCGGCTTGACCACGATCCCGCGCTGGAGAATCGTCTGAAGGTATTCGTCAAAGGCGTTCACGTCGACTATGAACCGTTGGCAAACGATCCTGATTATTTGCGCTACCGTCCACACGGGACGCAGTTCGCTGGAAGCCATGACGTCAAGACTCGGATTCGCGGCGATAACGGCCAGCTTTCCGATAATGCGCTCGCGAAGAAAGAGCGTCGGCGTCTGCGCAAGCTCGATCCGAAGCGCAAGAAGGCGAAAATACGCAGCGCCAACCGATGGCCGCCTCGCGGAAGCCAGAAGATTCAGAGCCGGAGGAAACGATGAAGGCGTCGATCACCAGCACCAACCAGGTCGTCGAGATGAAGGACCTTCAAGGCCGCGCCTATACCGCGCGCGTTTGGGAAGGCGAGAGCGAGGGCGGCGTAAAGTTCACCGCCTATATTCCGACCGTCCAGGTCGCGCGCGATGCCGATAACTCAGTGTTCGAGCGCGAGCTGAGCGAACACGTAGCGCCGCGCGCAGACACCATGCGCGCAATCGACATGAGGTTTGTCCTGTGATCCGCGCCGCGATTCTATACGACGACCGCGACCGCAATCTCGGCAAGACGATGGTCACCGACTCGACCTTCGTCATCCGGCACCAAGAGCGATTCTTCTTCCGCACCAACGACGGCGTGCGCCTGACCGGCGGCGGGATCGGCGCGCGCTTCATAGAGATGGACCCGCTCGTTCGAGATAAGCTGGAGACGGCGTAATGACAGCGCGCGATGACATCATAGCGGCGCTCGATCAATATTGGCGGTCTGCCGCCGACGTTTACAAACGCGTGAATTGCTGGGCGCCGACAACGATTTCATCGCAGCTTGATATACTGGCGCGCGATGAAAAGATTGACCGCGAGAAAAGAAATCTGCCACAGGGATTCATGTGGGTTTATAGATTGAAGGCATCACTATGACCGACAAGCCCGGCAAATACACGCCCGACCAGCCGAAGGTCCCTGGCGCCGACGTGATCTACCGGCCCGCTGGCGAGGCCGGTGAATACGCGCCGCTCGCGACGAATCCATACAAGGGCTGCAATCACGCCTGTAAATATTGCTACGTGCCGCTCGCGACGCATCAGGACCGGGCGGAGTTCAACCGCGGAGCCGTCCCGCGCGCCGGCTATCACGAGCGGCTTTTGAAGGACTGCGCTCGCTACCAGCGCGCCGGCGTGACCGCTCAGGTTATGCTTTCTTTCGCCACCGACGTCTACGGGCCGCGAGACGCGTCGCTTACCCGGAAGACGTTGATCGCTCTGAGCGACCACGGCCTTTCGTTTTGCGTCCTGACGAAAGGCGGGACGCGGGCGCTTCAAGACGCCGACCTCTACAGGTCTAACCGCGACGCCTTCGCGGTTACGCTCACGACGCTCGCCCCGGCGTTCTCGAAGAAGTGGGAGCCGGGCGCGCCGTTGCCAGACGACCGCGTCGACGCCCTGAGACGCTTCCACGCTCGCGGTATCTTCACCTGGGTCTCGCTCGAGCCGACGCTCGACGTCGAGGCCAGCCTCGAGATCGTCCGCGCCACCCACGGCTTCGTCGACCTGTACAAAATCGGACGCGCAAATTATCTCAAGGAGATCACACGCACGACCGACTGGCGCGACTACACCTTGCGGATGATCGACCTCTGCCAGCAGCTCGGCGCGCTCCACTACATCAAGCGTTCGCTGCAAGAGCACTTGCCGCCGAATTATCCAAACCCGCTGCGGGTCCAGCAGCACCATTGAGCGGAGCAAAGGACTACCAATGAAAACTGCCATCATCGTAGTTCTCTCGTTCATCATCACCACGTCGGCAATGGCGAAGGACAAATGCGTCGACCGCGCACACGACAAATGTATCTACGCAGTCAACATGCCGGCGAAGTCCATCAAAGTGATCGACGCGAACGGAAATCCTAAGACCATCATCGAGCCGGCCTACGTCGGATACTTCTACAAGCTGACGCGGCGCGAGAAGGAACGGCTCGCTGGCGAATGCGAGTACAAGCCATATGGCCGGTACGGCGCGCTGCCTGAAACATGCCGAGACT
>JAUSIF010000183.1 GCA_030648135.1 Xanthobacteraceae bacterium | reverse complement strand
ATTTATTCGATTGGGATAACTTATCCACACCGGTATCAGTGTTAGTAGAATGGGTGTATGTATATATTCCTATTGCAAGGAGACGGGCAATGCCGATGGCCGGTCGAGTGGAGCGCTTGAGTAGCAGAGAGCAAGTCTTACCGGTGTCATACGCACTGGTGCGGGACGAGCGGGCAAAGGTCATACGAATTGACCCCCGGTCCAGACCGTTCGACCTCGACCGCGCGAAATCTGACGCGCTCACAGCAATCCTCCGGCTGCTGGCTGCGCAGAGGCTTGTCGCGCCCGTGCAGACGAACTTTGGCAGCCATAACGGAAAAGGCCCGCGAGATACCGGCCTCTTCGTGTATTGCCGCCTCGCTGCTCGGCTTGCGGCCGGATGCTTTGAAGTGCCGCTTGGGGAGATCTCGGCGCCAACCCGTGGTTCCGCGCGCGCCGCCCGCGCGCGCCACCTCGCCATGTACATCGCGCACGTCGCGTTCGGTTTGCCGCTCAATATTGTCGGTGCGGGCTTCGCGCGCCATCGTACCACGGCGGCCTATGCTTGCCGCAAGATCGAGGATAAGCGCGACGATCCGGCCTTCGATGCGGCGCTCAGTGCCCTTGAGCTTGCAGCCCGCATCATCCTCGGCCTCCACGGCGAGGAGACCAACGTATGAGTTTGCATCGGCACAGGCGGCAGTCGAAACCGAAAAACGGCGTGCTCGATCTGTTGCGCTTAGTCGCCGATGGTCCGGCCGAATGCGTATCGGCGGACAAAGGACGTTTCGCGCTGATCCGCTCCGGCGTCGTACGAAAACTTTCGCGCGAGCATCTCGAGACGCTCGTCGCGACTGATATCCTCCGAGTCGCTGATGGTAAGGTATCGCTCACCGACGCAGGATGTGCCCATCTCAAGCGGATGACGGCGCCGGCCGAGCCCTTCCTCGCCCAACATGGACGTGTCGCGCAGCGGGAAAAGGTCCTTGGCGATCCGATCGAGGCGAACCTGGTCGACGAGGCGGAAAGTCCGCTCGTCTGGCTCGCCCGCCGGCGTACCCGGGACGGCCGTCCGCTTGTCGATGCGGCCCAACTCGCGGCCGGCGAACGGCTAAGGGCCGATTTCACCCGCGCGGGCATGACGCCGCGAGTGACCGCCAACTGGATCGCACCGGTCGCGCAAGCTAGGCGTGGCGCGACCGGAGAGGGGGCCGCGGCCTTCGCGAATTCCGTGCTCGCGGCCAAGGCACGGCTCTCGCGCGCGCTCGCAGCGGTCGGTCCCGAATTCGCCGGACTGCTGCTCGACGTGTGCTGCTTCCTCAAAAGGATCGAGACGGTAGAACGAGAACGCGGCTGGCCGCTGCGGGCTGCCAAGGTCGTGCTCGGCCTCGCGCTCGATCGTCTCGCCCGCCACTACGGCATCGCGCTCGAGGCCAAGGGACCGGCGCGGGCGCGCACTCGCGCCTGGCAGGCTCCCGGCGCTCGGCCTACGATCGACGGCAGCTGAGACGCCGAATTCGTGGAGTCAAAAATCAGGCGGCGCGGGCGAGCGCCGCTCGCGCATCGGCACGGATGCGCTCGATCATGGAGCGAAAGCCATTGGAGCGCTGCGGCGTAAGGTGCTCGCGCAGGCCGAGGCGATCGAACACGGCAATCGCGTCGGTATCGAGAATGTTCTTTGCCGGCTGCCCCGAATAAAGCGCGAACAGAATGGCGATGAGACCCTTGACGATATGGGCGTCGCTGTCGCCTTGGAATTCGATGACTGGGCCCTCGCCGTTCTTCTTGGGATGCGTTTCGCTCACGAGCCAGACCTGGCTCGCGCAGCCCTGCACCTTGTTTACGTCGGTGCGCGCTGGTTCCGGAAATGGAGGCAGCATACGGCCAAGCTCGATGACATAGCGATAGCGGTCATCCCAGCTATCGAGTACGCCGAAGTCATCGAGGATCCGTTCGATGGTCATGGTTCACCGCGTTTGGGCGCATCGATCCACCCATAGGATATAGGGTGCCGGGTAACGGTGGCGCAACGGCGGTGAGAAGATAAGCCGGTTCAAGCCGGGCGGCGAGGTGGCAGAGGCACCGATTTACGCCCGGGACCGTTCCAGCCGGGCGCCATATCTTCGGGCGTGAGGGTGTGGCGGCCGGGCCGCTCGTTGGCCCCCCCGACACGAGCTTCGCCGCGCGGGGATGGAGGCGTCTCGGCAAAGCGGTCAGAGAGGAATTCATAGACCAGTTTGGCGCCATGCTGCGCCTTCTGGCCGAAGGTCTGGAATGCCTGCGAGCCGACTACGCAAGTGTCCGGACGGCGCGCGCAGAAGTCGCGTGCATCATCGAGGGCGGCATGGGCCACCTCCAACGCCTCGACGGGGCCGACCTGCGTACGCCCATTTTCACCCTGTTTGGCAGGGTCGGACGGCAGGAACAGCACCACGATCGAAAGCCAGAACGCGACTCGCAGCAGGAATCTGATCACGCCTGTCCCTCATCCCGACGCGGCTTATTTCCACCGCGTTCGTGCCAACCCTAAACCAGCACGCTTGAAGGATTTGTGCGGCTTTTGCGGCGCATTCGCTTCGAATTTTTCGACAAATGGAACGATTGAATTTGGAATTTGGAAACCATCTCCATCCCCGTTTGGGCACGCCCGAGGGGCAGGATCGGACGATCTCCACTGCGAGAGCAGCGCGCTTCGCAACCTTTCATTCACCATGCAAGGCGGTTGTCACCTGGTTCCCAGCCTAGCACTTGCCGGCGCCCGGTTTTGCGGGTCGGCTCAAGCCCGGCTTAGGGTTCGCTTAAGCGGGCAATGCCACGATTGACCGTGCAGGTGAGGGGACGGCGCGGCGGCGACCGCGTCGCGATCGAGTTGCGTAGCATCGCGTTTCTTGAACCGGTTCACGCCTATGTCGAGGCGCTCGTGCATCCGTCCGCGCGGGCCGAGTTGCTCGTGGTGGCGCGTCACCGTGCCTTCATCAGGACCCGGCTGTTCGGCGGGCTTGTCGCACTCGGCATCATGCCCGTGCACTTTGCCGTACGGGGCGCGCCGACAACGCTCGAAACGATCGTGTTTGCCTGGCTCGTATCACCGCTGCTCGTCGCCTGGTATCTCTCGCGCACCGGCGCCTACGAGCGCGCCCATCTGCTTTCCGCCGGCATGCTGGCGGGCATCGTCACGTTCGTGGCCGGGGCGACCGGTGGGATCACCTCCTTTGCCGCACCCTGGATTGCGGTCGTGCCGCTGGAGGCGGCACTGTCCACTTCGCGCCGCATGGTCATGGCGACGATCGGACTTTCGATCGCCATCCTGCTCGGGCTTTGGGGTGTCGGCGCCGCGGGCTGGCTCCCGCCACCGCCGCAGAGCCAGCTAGATACCTCCACGCTCTATCTCCTCGGCACGCTTTCGGCAGCGCTCTATGCCGGTGCGATCGCGCTCGGCGCCGGCGCTCTCGCTCGCCTCGGCGAGCGCGTGAAGCTCCTCGGCGAGGCGCGCTATCACCTGCTCACGCAGAACATGACCGACGTCATCACCCGCCACGGACGCAACGGCGCGGTCACTTTCGTATCCCCTGCCGCCGAGCGGCTTGTCGGCGTTCCGGCCGCGCAGCTCCTCGGCCACGGTTTATTCGAACATGTGCATGTGGCCGACCGTCCAGCCTTCCTCACCGCGATCCTCGATGCGGCGATGCGAGGTAGATCGGTCTCGGTAGAGTATCGTCTACGCCGTGGCTCGCTCGCGAGCGAGGACAACGGCTCGGCAGAGCCGACTTTCTTTTGGGTTGAAATGTGCTGCCGCGCGGTCGAACAGGGATCGAGTGAATCAAGTCACGGGACGAGTTGCGAGGTGGTTGCCGTCACCCGCGACATTTCGCGTCACAAGGCCGACGCGCTCGAGCTTGAGGCGGCACGTGCCGAGGCCGAGCGTGCCAACCAAGCCAAAAGCCGATTTCTCGCCACCGTCAGCCACGAATTGCGCACGCCGCTCAACGCCATCATCGGTTTCTCCGAGATGTTGACGTGCGAGCGGACGATGGACCTCGACGCCGAGCGCCGGCAGGATTATGCGCGGCTCATCCATGACAGCGGCCAGCATTTGCTCGCCGTCGTCAATGGCATTCTCGACGTATCGCGGATCGAGTCCGGCCACATCGATATCATGCCCGAGTCTTTCGCGATCGGCCCACTGGTCGAAAGCTGCTGCGAGATGATGATGTTGCGCGCCGAGCAAGCAGGCGTGCGCTTCAAAGTCGAGATCGCTCCAGACTTGCCCGAAGTCATTGCCGATAAGCGCGCGCTGCGCCAAGTCTTGATCAACCTGATCTCGAACGCGATCAAGTTCACCGATCGCGATGGCTCGGTCGAGGTATGGGTGTGCGCTGAAGGTGGCGAACTCCTGCTCATCGTTACAGATACCGGAATCGGCATCGCCGAAAACGATCTATCGCAGTTGGGCGATCCCTTCTTCCAGGCCTGCTCGTCCTATGACCGGCCCTACGAGGGGACCGGGCTCGGTCTCTCGGTCGTGAAGGGATTGGTCGAACTGCATGGCGGACAGCTGGAAATCAAGAGCCGCCTCGGCGTAGGCACTCGCGTCGTGGTACGGCTACCTCGCGATTGTGGGCGAGTAGCGAAGGCACCGAGTCCCGGTGTCGTCGAGCGCCTGAAGCCGTATTCCGTGTTCTCGGAAATTCAGAGGGTAAAGCGAAGTGCGTGAATTGAGCCGCGGCGGCCGAACCCCCGCCATCCCACGCAACCTTGTCGGCGATTTCCGGGCTCCGCGCCGGATTGAACGGTCACGTTTCGATCGCCTGTTGGGACGTATCGTCCCACGCCGGCCGACCGATGCGATCGCCGCAGCCTTCGCCGTAGCAGCAGTGGTGGCTGTGCTGGTGAACGCGCTCGCGCTCCAACGATCGCCCCATCCGAAACCAACGCAACTCGCGCCCGAAACGAGCCAACC
>JAUSIF010000169.1 GCA_030648135.1 Xanthobacteraceae bacterium | reverse complement strand
GAGCCAGGTGTTCTCCACCGCCGAGGACAATCAGAACGCGGTCACCATCCGCGTGTTCCAGGGCGAGCGCGAGATGGCGCAGGACAACAAGATCCTGGGCCAGTTCGATCTCGTCGGCATCCCGCCGGCGCCGCGCGGCGTGCCGCAGATCGAGGTCACCTTCGACATCGACGCCAACGGCATCGTCAACGTCCAGGCCAAGGACAAGGGCACCGGCAAGGAACAGCAGATCCGCATCCAGGCTTCGGGCGGTCTCAGCGAGGCCGATATCGAGCGCATGGTGAAGGACGCCGAGGCCCATGCGGCCGAGGACAAGAC
Organism: Xanthobacteraceae bacterium; assembly: GCA_030648135.1. Classification (GTDB taxonomy): domain Bacteria; phylum Pseudomonadota; class Alphaproteobacteria; order Rhizobiales; family Xanthobacteraceae; genus JAUSIF01. The sequence continues at coordinate 3,676 of JAUSIF010000169.1, read as the reverse complement.
GCGCCGCGCCCTTGCCGAGGCCAAAAATCAGGGCGACGCGCTCGTCCATACCACCGAGAAGTCGCTCAAGGACTATGGCGACAAGATCTCCGCCGCCGACCGCACCTCGATCGAGAACGGCATCGCCGATCTGAAAGAAGCGCTGAAAAGCGACGATGCGGACGCGATCCGTGCCAAGGCGCAGACCCTGGCCCAGGCTTCGATGAAGCTCGGCGAAGCCATGTACGCCGCACAGAAATCAGGCGGCGAGGGTGGCGACGGCGACGGCGCCGGCGGTGCAGCCGGCGAGAAGGCCAAGGAAGACGTCGTCGACGCCGAATTTACCGAGGTCGACGACGACAAGAACAAGAAGAAGTCGGCCTGATTCGCCGACGCCGAGCGCCCGTATGCTCGCCGCTCGACAACGTCTCATCGCCCCCGGGTCTTTCCCGGGGGCCGGTATTTTTGTCGTGGCCTGAGTTCATCCGGCGGGCGGCGGTTTCATGGCCAAGCGCGACTACTACGAAGTCCTCGGCGTCGCGCGAAATGCTGACGACGATAAACTCAAGTCGGCCTTCCGCAAGCTCGCCATGAAATGGCACCCGGACAAGAATCCGGGCGACAACGATTCCGAACATCGCTTCAAGGAAATCAACGAGGCCTATGACGTATTGAAAGATGCCGACAAGCGCGCGGCCTATGACCGCTTCGGCCATGCCGCCTTCGAGCACGGCGCCGGCGGTGCGCAGGCGCACGGTTTCGGCGCCGATTTCGCCGCGACATTCTCCGACATCTTCGACGATCTGTTCGGCATGGGCGGCCGCCGCGGCCGTGCCACGGGCCGCGAGCGCGGCGCGGATCTCCGCTACAATCTCGAAATCGCGCTCGATGAGGCATTCAACGGCAAGACCGCGCAGGTGCGGCTGCCGACCAACGTCACCTGCGAGGTCTGTTCCGGCTCCGGCGCGAAGCCCGGGACCCAACCGATCGCCTGCCGCACCTGCGGCGGTACCGGCCGTATCCGGCACTCCCAGGGTTTCTTTACGCTGGAACGCACCTGTCCCGCCTGTCAGGGCCGCGGCTCGGTCATCGAAACGCCCTGCCAGAACTGCGGTGGGGCCGGTCGCGTGACCAAAGAACGCACGCTGGAAGTGAACATTCCGGCCGGTGTCGAGGACGGTACCCGCATCCGCCTCGCTTCCGAGGGCGAGGCGGGCGTACGCGGCGGCACGCCCGGCGACCTCTATATTTTTCTCTCCGTCAAGCCGCATCCCATATTCCAGCGCGAGGGTGCCGACCTCTATTGCCGGGTCCCGATCTCGATGGTGACGGCCACACTCGGGGGGGAATTCGAGGTTCCCACCATCGATGGCGGACGCACTCGGGTGAAGGTTCCCGAAGGCACCCAGACCGGCAAGCGTTTCCGCCTTCAGGCCAAGGGCATGCCGGTGCTTCGCTCCAAGGCCCGCGGCGACATGTACGTGCAAGTTTCGGTCGAAACCCCCCAGAAGCTCACCAAACACCAGCGCGAGCTTCTGCGCGAGTTCGACAAGGGGAGCTCGAAGGAGACGCAGCCGGAAACCGCCGGGTTCTTCGCCAAAATGCGTGAGTTTTTCGATTGATCGGGCCCGCAAGGAATGTCACACCCGCCGCTCCCGCATGACCGTGGTGCGCGGCACCGGGACCATGTATATTTCTTTCCCCTTCGGAGTTGGACGCTTCCTCCCGCCATGCAACGCGCGTTAGCCAAGAAGCAGCCGAAACTGCGCCTCGACGACGAGGTACGGTTCATTTCGTCCTGGCTGCAGCATCCGCTGAAAATGGGTGCCGTGTCGCCTTCCGGACGCATTCTTGCCCGGGCGGTGGCGGCCGAGGTCGATCCGGCCATTCCGGGCCCGATCGTCGAGCTCGGCCCGGGCACCGGTCCCGTCACCGAGGCGCTGATCGCCCGCGGGATCGCGCCGGAGCGGCTCGTGCTCGTCGAATACGATCGCGAATTCTGCATGTTGCTGCGCCGCCGTTTCCCGGGTGCGACCGTGATCGAGGGCAATGCCTATGCGCTCGGCGAGACGCTCATGGGCATCGTGCGCGAACCGCTGGCGGCGGTGGTGTCGGGCTTGCCGCTGATGACGCGGCCGCTGAACACCCGGGTGCGGCTGCTCAATGCGGCCATCCGCCTGCTCCGGCATGGCGCGCCCTTCGTGCAGTTCACCTATGGGATGACGACGCCGATCCCGTCGCGTCAGCGTCGCTACCGGATCACTTCATCGCCGCGCATTTGGATGAATTTGCCGCCTGCCCGCGTCTGGGTCTATCGCGCCGACTGAGTTCCAATGCCGCAACCGCGCATTCTGGTGTTCGCCGGTTCGATCCGAACCGGGGCGTTGAGCGCCAAGCTCGCCGGACTCGTGGCCAAGGAACTCTCGCTCCTCGACGCGGAGGCGAGCTTGATCTCGCTCGCCGACTATCCGATGCCGATCTATGACGGCGATCTCGAAGCGCGCGAGGGCCCGCCCGAGTCCGCCCGCAAGCTGCGCGCGCTCTTGGCCGCGCATCGCGGCGTCTTCATCGCCACCCCCGAATACAACGCCTCGATCCCGCCGCTCCTGAAAAACACCATCGACTGGATTTCGCGGGTGCGGGATCCGGCCGATCCTTTCAAGGAAGGCGTATTCGCCATCGGCGCGACCTCCAACGGCCGGCTCGGCGGCTATCGTGCCCTGATCGCGCTGCGCCAGGTGCTGGAGCTGGGCCTGGGCGCGCTGGTCTTGCCCGAGCAAGTGGTGATCCGGGAGGCCGGCCAGGCCTTCGACGAGGCCGGCAATCTCAGGGACGAGCGCACGGCGAAACTCTTGCGCTCAGCACTCCGGCGGCTCATCGCCATGGCCGAAGCCGATTTATGAGGGAAATCGAGTGACGATTCCCGCCCGCGACCGCCTAATCGTCGCCCTCGACCTTGCGAGCGTAGCCGCGGCAGAAAAGGCGATTGCCGAGCTCGGCGCGACCGTCGCCTTCTACAAGATCGGCTACGAGCTTGCGCTCGCTGGCGGTCTTTCGCTCGCGGCCGATCTCGCGCGCGCCGGCAAGCGCGTCTTTCTCGATCTCAAGCTGCATGACATCGCCCATACGGTTTCGCGCGCGACCGAACGCGCCGCCGCCCTCGGGGCGACGTTCCTCACCGTGCACGCCTATCCGCAAACGATGAAGGCGGCGGTCGAGGGCCGCCGCGGAAGCGCGCTGAAGCTCCTTGCGGTCACGGTGCTGACCTCCTGGGACGAAGCCGACCTCAAGGAAGCAGGCTACGCAGGCCCCTTGCGCGATCTCGTGCTCAAGCGGGCGGAACAGGCGCGCACGATCGGGATCGACGGCATCGTCGCCTCGGCGGCGGAGGCCGCGGACCTGCGCCGCAAGATCGGAGATAAGCTTCTGCTGGTCACGCCCGGCATTCGTCCGGCGGATAGCAGCGCCGGCGACCAGAAGCGGGTCATGACGCCCGCCGCCGCCATCAAGGCAGGTGTCGATTATATCGTGGTGGGGCGGCCGATCCTCGCCGCCGCCGACTTAAAAGCGGCGGCACAGGCGATTGTCGCGGAAATAGAAGCCGCCATGAAATGAACGGGAGGAACCGATGCCCAAGGGTTACTGGATCGTCCGCGTCGACGTCGCCGATCAAGAAAAATACAAGGCCTATGTCGCG
>JAUSIF010000167.1 GCA_030648135.1 Xanthobacteraceae bacterium | reverse complement strand
CTCTCGACCACCGCATATTCGTGATAGCCGCAGCGCGCGATCGGCCGCATGGCGGCGGTGTCGAGCAGGCCATCCTTGAAGAAGCGGTCGTCGATATGAACGCCGACCACCTGGCCCAGCACCACGTAGCGGTCGAGCACTTTCCCCGCGACATCGATGAGCGGCACGATCTGCAACAGCTTGCATTCCATGGCGCAAGGCGCGCGCGCGACCCGCGGCGGCTTAACCAGGCGCGAGGGCGCCGGCGCGAGCCCCGCCTGTTCCATCTCGTTCACGCCTTTGGGGAACGTCGCCGAGGTGAGGTTCACCTGCTCGCGCAATTCCCAGGTGGCGAGGTTGCAGACGAATTCCTTGGTCGCTTCCACATTGGAAACCGAATCCTTGTGGCCCTCGCTCGAGAACATGACGCAAGGCGGCCGCGAGGAGACGCCGTTGAAATAGGAATAGGGCGCCAGATTGATCTCGCCCCTGGCGCTGATCGAGGTGATCCAGCCGATCGGCCGCGGCGCCACGATCGCCTTGAACGGATCGTGCGGCAGGCCGTGGTCGTTCTTGGCGGTCTCGTAGAACATCGGATTCTCAGAGCCGCGTCACGATGTCGGAGAGTTTCGGCCGCGGCCGGTCCTCGAGCGCGGCCTTGGGCGTGCCGATATGCACGAAGCCCGCGACCCGCTCGCTCGCCACGATGCCCAAGAGCTCGCGGCAGCTCTTGTCATAGGCCGCCCAGCCGGTGACCCAGTTGGCGCCATAGCCGAGCGCGTGCGCCGCATTGACCAGATTCATGCAGGCCGCCCCCGCCGACAGCACCTGCTCCCATTCCGGAATCTTCGGGTGCGGCGCCGCGCGCGAGATCACGCCGATGATGAGCGGTGTATCGGCGAAGCGCGATTGTTCCTTATCGATCTGGTCAGCGGTCGCCTCCGGATGATCGGCGCGAAAGCAGCGCGAGAGCTTCTCGGCAAGCGGCTTCCTGCCCTCCCGTTTCAACACCAGAAAGCGCCAGGGCGTGAGCTTGCCGTGGTCCGGCACGCGCGCGGCGACGGTGAGCAGCGTCGCAATTTCCTCCTCGCCCGGTCCCGGTTCGATGAGATCGGGGATTCTCGGCGAGCGGCGCGTCTTCAGGAGTTCGATGGCGTCCGGCATTGCAGCACAAGGTTGCGGGAGGCGGTCCCGCCTAGCACGGCTCATGGCAAAGCTCCAATGGACCCTTCGCGCCAGGCGGCCTTGCATTCGCCACGCCGGCGGGAGAAACATGGTCCATGCCAACCGGGTTTCGTTCGGTCGCGATCGATGGGCTTTGCCGCCGCCTGCAGCGGCTCGCGGGCGCCGGATTGATCTTGCTGGCGGTACCGGCCGAGCTTGCCGCCCAGAACAGCCTTCCCTTTTCCGGACCGGGCGGAACGGTGTTCGCGCCACCACCAGTTCTCACGCCCCCTCCCGCTACCGCTCCGGCGGCGCCGCGTACGACCGCTCAGGTCACCCGCGAGCCGCATGCCACCATTCCGGCCGTTGCTTCCGGCAAGGTCGCCTTGGCGCTTTCCGCGCGCTTCGCCGCCGACGGCCCCTATATTCCCCGCGCGCTGCATTGGCGCGTCTTCGCCGCCAAGGGCGAAGCCGCCGGTCCGCTCACGCTCGCCGCGGAAGCGGCGGAAGCCTATCCGGTGTTCGCGCTTCCGCCCGGCGACTACGTCGTGATCGCCGCTTATGGTCTTGCCAGCGCGACTGCGCGCGTTTCCTTGCAGGGCGAGGGCAAGCGCGAGACGCTGATCGTTCCGGGCGGCGGCCTGCGTCTGCAGGGCCGCGTCGGCGAGACGGCGATCCCGGCCCACAAACTCAAGTTCGACGTCTTCGAGGGCAGCTTCCTGCAACGCGCCGGCACCGCCGGCGCCCGCGCGCGCGCGAGCAGAGCCGACCGGCCGCCGGTCGTGCGCAACGCCAGCGCCGGCGATCTCGTGCTGTTGCCGGCCGGCATCTATTACATCCAGTCCGTTTACGGCGAAGGCAACGCGGTGATCCAGGCCGACGTGCGCATCGAGCCCGGACGCTTGACCGACGCCACCGTGCAACACCGGGCGGCGCAGATCACCCTCAAGCTGGTGAACAACAGCGGCGGTGAGGCGATCGCCAATACCGCCTGGTCGGTGCTGACGCCGGGCGGCGACTCGATCAAGGAATCGATCGGTGCGTTCCCGAGCGTGGTGCTGGCCGAAGGCGAATATGTCGCGGTGGCCCGCCACGACGGCAAAATCTACCAGCAGAATTTCAAGTGCCTGGCCGGCAACGACCGCGAGATCGAAGTGCTGGCGCGCTGAGCGGCGATCCATCGACATCAAACACGAACTGGGGCGGGAGGCTTCATGCGGGCCATCGCGATATCGATCATCGCCGGACTTGTTTCGCTGATCGGCCCCGGCGCGCTTGCCGCCGACGCCAACAACGGCGCCGAACTGGCGCGGCGCTGGTGCGCGGCCTGTCATCTGATCACCCACAACCGGCTGCCCATGCCCTTGGCGGCGTCGCCGTTCGGATCGATCGCCAAGCGCCCCGGCTTCAATGCGCGGCAATTGTCGCAAGCGCTGCAGGCGCCGCATCCGCGGATGCCCGAGCGCGGCCTCTCCCGCGACGAGGCCGCCGACATCGCCGCCTATATCGCGACGCTCAAGTAGCCGCGCGTTCATTCCGCTCATTCACGCAAGCTCCTTCGTTTCCGCGCGGGGTTTTTCCCGC
>JAUSIF010000163.1 GCA_030648135.1 Xanthobacteraceae bacterium | reverse complement strand
CGCGACCACTCCCCACCCGCAGTCGGATATTTCCGACTTCGGCCACTTCAATGCCGAACTCGGGACCACCCGAGTTCGGTGGGAGAGGTGAAGTAACGATTGGGGGTCGTCGGCCAGCACGTGGCCAAGGGGAAGCTTGTGTTATGGCTTGATGCCGAACGGCGCCGGCGGCGCCTCTTTCATGAGGGTGATGGAGACCCGCCGGTTGGCCGGCAGATAGGGGTCCTCGGGAAACAGCGGCTCGGTGTCGGAGCGGCCGGCGACCATGTAGAACTGCGAGGTCGCGATCCCCTCCTCCTGCAGGATCTGGCGCACCGCGTTGGCGCGGTCGGCGGAGAGATCGAAGGGTCCGTAGCCGGGCCGCGGCGGTTGTTTGCTCGCCGCGGTATGACCGGTGACGGTGAGGCGGTAGGGCATCTTGCGGATCGCCTCCGCGATCTTGGCGATGACGCGCCGGGTCCGCTGATAGGGCTCCTTGGCTGCTTCCGGAAACATCGAGCGGCCCTCCTGGTCGACGATCTCGATGTTGAGCCCTTGCTTGCTCTCGGTGACGACGATGTGCTTGGAAATCTCGGTGATCTCGGGCAGTTCCTGCAGCGCCTGCCGCAACGAGGCGGCGGCGAGCGCGAACTGGCGATCGGTGATCGCCTTCAGACCTTTCTCGAGCTGGCTGTCGAGCTGATCCGGGGTCGGATGGTCGGTCGTGAGCTCCGGCGGGATGCGCTCGGAATTCTTCAGCCGCGGACGGGTCGGCAAGCCGTCGACCTCGATGATTCCGGAATAGCGCACTTCCCGCTGGGTGCCGAAGGCCTCGCGCATCGAGCCGGCCATGATCTGCAGCTTCACCTGATCCTGGGTCGAGAAGGCGACCAGCATGACGAAGAAGCTCACCAACAGGCCCATCAGGTCGGCGAAGGTCACGAACCAGCCGTGCCCGCCGTGACCGCCTCCGCCGCCGCGCTTGTTGATCGACATTGCCCGATTCCGCGTTCGGCCCGGCTCAGGCCGGGACCGTCTCGACTGTTTCTTCCTGATTAGCCTCGGGCAGATAGGCGAGCAGCATCTCGCGCACGATCTGCGGGCTCTTGGCCTCGCGCAGCATCAAGACGCCGTCGATGATGAGCGTGCGGTTGACTTCTTCATCATGCAGCTTGCCGCCGAGCTTGTCGGCGAGCGGCAGGCAAAAGAGGTTGGCGACGACGGCGCCGTAGAGCGTCGCCAACAGCGCGATCGCCATGAAGGGGCCGAGCTTGGAGGGGTCGGTCATGTTGGCGAACATCTGCACCATGCCGATGAGCGTGCCGACCATGCCGAAGGCCGGCGCGCAATCGCCGACGGCGCGGTAGATTTTCTGGCCCTCGTCGAGATGGGTGAGAAAGGTCTCGCGGTCGCGCTCGAGCGCCTCGCGGATGAAGTTCGCATCGTAGCCGTCGGCGACGTAGCGGACCCCTTTGGCGAGGAAGGGGTCGTCGACCTCGATCTTCTCGAGCCCGAGCGGGCCCTGCTTGCGCGCGACTTCGGCGAGATGCGCGATCTCGTCAACGAGGTCGCGCTGAGTCATGCGCCGCATGGTGAAGGCGTATTTCATCCCCACCGGCACGCCGTGCAGGATCGACGCCAAGGGGAAACGGATCATCGTGGCGGCGAAGGAGCCGCCGAAGATCACAATGAGGGCGTGGACGTCGTAAAAGGTCCTGAGGTCGCCGCCCATCAGAATCAGGGCGAGGACAACGGCAGCCCCGGCCGTGAGGCCTAGGCCCGTGGTGAGATCCATAGGTCACTCCGTACCAGCGCACGCCCTCCTGGGCGTAGCTCACCCGGTACGAGGCTTAAGGCCATGCACCTAAGAGAGGGTTAAGTCGGGCTGGAAACCTCGGGAAGGCGGACTTTCGCGGGCCTGCGGCCTGCGCTAGGAACGGAGTGCCCTGGGTGGCGCCATAGACGGTTTCCGCTCAAGTTGAATCGGAAACCGCTCTATTTCTTTTGTTTTATCGCATTTTCTTCGGCGAACCGGTTCCCACTTCGCCGGAAAATGCTCTAATGGGTCAAAATCCTGCAAGAATTAAGGGGAGGACGGGCGAGATGCGCGAAATCGGGCATTTCATCGGCGGCAAGCACGTCAAGGGCAGCTCCGGCCGCACCGGCGAGGTGTTTCAGCCGATGACCGGCGAGGTAATCGCCAAGGTCGCGCTCGCCGGTGAAAAGGACGTCCGCGCCGCGGTCGAGAACGCCAAGACCGCCCAGCCCGGCTGGGCCGCCACCAATCCGCAGCGGCGGGCGCGCGTCATGTTCAAATTCCTGGAATTGATCCAGGCCGAGCACGACCAGCTCGCCGAGCTCTTGGCCCGTGAGCACGGCAAGACCATCGCCGACGCCAAGGGCGACATCCAGCGCGGCATCGAGGTGGCGGAGTTCGCCTGCGGCATTCCGCATCTATTGAAGGGCGAGTTCAGCACGGGCGCCGGGTCCGGTATCGACCTCTATTCCCTGCGCCAGCCGCTCGGCGTGGTCGCCGGCATCACGCCATTCAATTTCCCGGCCATGATCCCGTTGTGGAAGTGCGCCCCGGCGATCGCCTGCGGCAACGCTTTCATCCTGAAGCCGTCCGAGCGCGATCCCGGCGTGCCGATGCGGATCGCCGAATTGTTCATCGCGGCCGGTCTGCCCGCCGGCATTCTCAATGTGGTGAACGGCGACAAGGTCGCGGTCGACGCCATCCTCGACGATCCGGATATCCGCGCCATCGGCTTCGTCGGCTCGTCCGCGATCGCCGAATATGTCTATAGCCGCGGCTGCGCCAGCGGAAAGCGCGTGCAGTGCTTCGGCGGCGCCAAGAACCACATGATCGTCATGCCCGACGCCGACATGGACCAGGCGGTCGATGCGCTGATGGGCGCGGGCTACGGCTCGGCCGGCGAGCGCTGCATGGCGATCGCGGTGGCGGTGCCGGTCGGCAAAGCGACCGCCGACAAGCTCATGGAGAAGCTGATCCCGCGCGTGGAGAGCCTGAAGATCGGCCCCTCCACTTCCGCCGACGCCGATTTCGGCCCGCTCATCACCAAGCAACACCTGGAGAAGGTGATGAACTATGTCGAGACCGGCATCAAGGAAGGCGCCAAGCTCGTGGTCGACGGCCGCGGTTTCAAGATGCAGGGCTACGAGAACGGCTTCTATATGGGCGGCTGCCTGTTCGACGAGGTGAAGCCGTCGATGAAAATCTACAAGGACGAGATTTTCGGTCCGGTGCTTTCGGTGGTGCGCGCCAAGAATTATCAGGAGGCGCTCGATCTGCCGAGCAAGAACGAATACGGCAACGGGGTCGCGATCTTCACCCGCGACGGGGACACCGCGCGCGACTTCGCCGCCAAGGTCGAGGTCGGCATGGTGGGGATCAATTTCGCGATCCCGGTGCCGCTCGCCTATTACACCTTCGGCGGCTGGAAACGCTCGGGCTTCGGCGACCTCAATCAGCACGGTCCGGATTCGATCCGCTTCTACACCAAGACCAAGACCGTGACCTCGCGCTGGCCGTCCGGCATCAAGGACGGCGCCGAGTTCGTCATTCCGACGATGAAATGATGATCTGAGAAGCTGGGTGAGTAGCAGCCGCTCTGCTACGTTTTCGAATAGATTATTTCGGGGGCAGTTATGGCATTGATTAC
>JAUSIF010000162.1 GCA_030648135.1 Xanthobacteraceae bacterium | reverse complement strand
AAGATGATGACGGTCTGTGCCATCATGGCCGGGCTGTTGCCGATCATGTGGAGCCACGGCACCGGCGCCGAGGTGATGCAGCGGATCGCGGTGCCGATGATCGGCGGCATGGTGTCCTCTACCTTACTCACCCTGATCGTCATTCCGGCGATTTATGCGGTGGCGAAGACCGAATGGTATCCGGCGTGGAAATGGCCTGATTTGCTTGACGTAAGACTTGGCAAACGATGATCCGGCGTTGCGGAAGCTAGAGCGGTTTCCACTCAAGTTGAATCGGAAACCGCTCTGTTTCGTTTGTTTTATCGCATTTTCTTCGGCGAACCGGTCCCCACTTCGCCGGAAAATGCTCTAGCTGCGGTCTCTATGTGGGACACGGCCGGCGCCGGCGCTTGCGTTCGCGCGGACTCGACCTTTCTCGTCAAGGAATCGTCAATCCTGTTCGGAGAGGAAGCATTTATCCTGCAATTTAAGCCTTCCTTTGCGCGTGTTCGATATAACTCTGCCCAAGAAGCGGGAAAAAAATCACCCGCCGGTCAAACAAAATTTGGTGAGGCGTCAAATGAAAAATGTTGCGCGCGCGGTCGAGGCCGCCGCTCCCCAGGAGCGTCCTCAGGAATTGAAGACGCCCTATCTCGAGGCCTTGACCCTCGTAGAGCGCCTGCACCGCCGGCTGCTCGACGTGATCAAGGACGAGTTCGACCGGCGCGGACGGTCGGACATCAACAGCGTTCAGGCGTTGCTGCTGTTCAATATCGGCGACAGCGAGCTTACCGCCGGCGAGCTCAGGACCCGCGGCTATTATCTCGGCTCGAACGTCTCCTACAACCTCAAGAAGCTCGTGGAGATGGGCTATCTGCATCATGCGCGGTCGCGGCTCGACCGCCGCTCGGTGCGCATCAGCCTCACCGACAAGGGCAACGAGGTGCACGTGGTCATCAAGGATCTGTACCAGAAGCATGTCCGCACCCTCGAACAGGTGGGCGGCATCAACGGCGCCGATTTGCAGGTGCTGAACAAGGCGCTGCAGCGGCTGGAGCGGTTCTGGACCGACCAGATTCTCTACCGGCTCTGAGCTAAGCCGTATTCCAATACGTCATCGCCGGGCTCTGCCCGGCGATTTCGTTTTTGGGGGAACGTCATGCGCGTCCCCCGCAGCATCGTCATACGCGGGCTTGGCCCGGGCATACACGCCTTTCGTCGTCCCGGCCGAGGCGCAATGCGCCGAGAGCCGGGACCGTTCTCAGTGTGCGGACAACGGTCCCCGCTTTCGCGGGGACGACGTCTGCTTCCGGCACTATTTGGGAAATTCATGAGCCAGCCACTCAACGTCCGGACATGACCCAAGGCGGACATTTACTCGCCGCTTTGTCCCAACCGTTCGGGCTTGCAGCCGCGAGGTGGTCGTCTTGATCATCTATGCGATGTGAGCGCAGCAGGTCGAGGCCAACTGGGTCAGGCGGCTCTCGCATACGTATTTCTTCAAACTTCGGTTGAACCAAATGGCGGCCGGCGCGTTACATTTAGTGGCCCCAGCCTTTTGGCCGGGGCGGGAACTAACGTATGACAAACTACCGTCATGAAAATGGGTCAAGCATGATGCGGTTCGTGCGAGTATTGGCGTTGCTGGGCTTCGCGATAGCGGCATTGACATTGGCCGGAGCAAGCTTCCAGGCGCAGGCGCAAGCTACGGCGACCGTGAGATCCGCTACGGCCGTGCCGCACGCAGGCGGCACTCACGTCTATCTGCTGCGCGGGTGGTTGGATGTGTTCTCGACAGGAATGAACGAGCTTACCGTCAAGCTCAACCGTCGCGGGATTCGGGCGACCGTCCATGGTCACATGGAATACTATACCCTCGCGGATTCCATCGCCAGCCAGTACCGATCCGGTGTTCAGGAAAATATTGTCATCATCGGCCATTCGCTCGGCGCAAATGCTGCCATTCAAATGGCCGCGAGACTCGGCGAGCACGATGTTCCCGTGAGGCTTGTCATCACTTACGATCCGACCGCGGTACAATACGTGACCGGAAACGTTCTGCGACTGGTGAATTTCTATCAGTCGAACAACGGTTGGGGCGTACGCGTTGCGCGGGGGCCGAGTTTCCGCGGCACACTGCACAACATCGATTTGGCGGATACCGGTCTCGATCATGTAAGCATCGACAAGTCGAATAAATTGCATTTGCAGTCGATCGAGTATATTCAGTTTCAAGGTGGTACATTCACTGGCGATTCGCTGGTAATGTTGACGCATGATCGCGCTGGTCGCTTCGTTATTGAATAGCCAAACAGCTCTCGCCTTTTGACAAATCCTGGGGCCATCGACGTTGAGGGCCCGCTGATATTGAATTCCAATCTGGCCGCTGCCGCAGGTCTGCTTCTGACACTGAAGAGACACGCTATCCGCGGATGAATTTCAAGGCTTGGCGCCTTAGCAGTCTTGAGGTTGATCGCTAGCCCGAAGTTAGCTGGCTGCACAGCTGACCGGCGACGCGACTGGATATATTTCTGGAACTATAACAGTCCGCCCGCATTGATATCCTGCCCATTCAATTGAATGAGCCACGACGGTATGAATGCCGTCAGTTATCATGCAGGAGTGCATAATGAAAAATCACATATTAATGGCGGGTGCTGTCGTCGCCGCATTGGCGATTCCTTTCGCAGCAAATGCCCAGAGTGGGGCAACTACCGGTGCCGTGGGTGGTGCTGTCGGCGGCGCGATTGTCGGCGGCCCCGTGGGCGCCGTAGTCGGCGGTGTCGGGGGTTTCATCCTCGGCGGTATCTCTGACGAGTCCCGCCCGCGCTTCCGCACTTACGTCACGCAGGAAAGAAGGTCCTCCTATAGCTATAACCGGAATGTAGCGATCGGTGAGGAGCTGCCTTCGACTGGCGTCACCTATTATGAAGTGCCAGCCGAATACGGCGTGAAGGAATACCGCTATACCGTGGTCAACAACCGGACCGTGCTGGTCGATCCGCGCACGCACCGCATCGTGCAGATCATTGAGTAATCGATCGCGACGGGTTCGACGCGTTCTGATTGGAAAAGCCCGGCGCTTGCGCCGGGCTTTTTTTCATGGATTGGCGCGCAGTTTTTAGGTTGATGCTCGTCACCACGGTTTGCGATCTCCCTCGGAGCGGTTGACGTTATTATTCCAACGCGTATTGCAAAACACGGGATCGCAATGTTCGATTATGGCACTCAGCTGACTCAAACCAGGGTGTAGTGAGAAGACCGCTTGCTAGCGGATAGCGGGCGCAAAGTCCGTGCAGTAAACAGCAAACAAAGTTGGTTGCGAGCCCCCGCAACAAAATAACGGCGTCAGGTGAAACTTGAGCCAGGGGTTATGGATTCCGGCCCTCGGCCCATCCGAACTCGCGCTTGCGCGAGTTCGGCTCTCTAATTCGCAAGTCGGGCGAGCCCGACTTGCGTCGGCTTCGACCAGAATGATGACAAGACGTGCCGTGTCACAGTCTCGCCGCGTTGTTGCTTGACCAAGCTCGTGATACCCGGTTCGGAACGGGGTTTGCAGCGGTCCGATTCACCAGGATCGCGGAGCGCGGGATCGGGCTGAAGGATAGAGGACGTGTCGCACAAGCCAAAACAGCCGATGGGTCCGTCGCGCCGGAAAGTGTTGCGCCAGCTCGCCGGCGCCGCCGCCGCGGCCACCGCGTCGTTCCTGCCGGGCGGTTTTGCCCGCGCCCAGGATCGTCCGGGCGTTGCCGGCTTCGGCCATGGCGCCGAATGGAGCCAGGGCTTCGATTCCGCCTCGCGCACCATCACCATGCCGAGCCCGCGCTATGCGACGCTCACCGCCACCACGGTGCAGTCGCTCGATCGCGCCATCCAGCAATATAAAGCCATCGTTCAGGGTGGCGGCTGGCGGACGGTGCAGGCGGGCGAGCGGCTGCGCGTCGGCGTGCGCCATTCCAACGTCGTCACCCTGCGCCTGCGGTTGATCGCATCCGGCGATCTCGCCAAGTCCGCCGGCGTCACCGACATCTTCGATTCCTATGTCGAGGCGTCGGTGAAGCGCTTCCAGGCCCGCAACGGAATTTCCGCCGACGGCGTCCTGCGCGAGTCGACTATCGCCGCGATGAACGTGCCGGCTGATTTGCGGTTGAAACAGCTCGAGACCAATGTCGTGCGCGTGCGCTCGATGTCCGGCTTTCTCGGCGACCGCTATGCGGTGGTGAACATTCCGGCGGCGCATCTGGAAGCGGTCGAGAACGGCACCGCGGTGCTGCGCCATACCACCATCGTCGGCAAGCCCGACCGGCCCTCGCCGGTGCTGCAGGCCAAGATCGTCGAGGTCAATTTCAATCCGTTCTGGACGGTGCCGGTCAGCATCATCCAGAAGGACCTGATCCCGAAGATGCAGACGGAGCCGGAATATCTCGCCAAGAACAAGATCCGCATCTACGACCAGCGCGGGCGCGAGATCACCGCTAATTTGGTCAATTGGCAGTCGGACGAGGCGGTGAACTACATGTTCCGGCAGGATCCGGGCGAGCTGAATTCGATGGGTACGATCCGGGTCAATATGCCGAATCCGCATGCGGTCTATATGCACGACACGCCCTCGAAGAATCTGTTCGGCGAGGACTTCCGCTTCCATTCCTCCGGCTGCGTGCGCATCCAGAACGTCCGCGAGTTCGTGGTCTGGCTCCTGAAGGACACGGCGAACTGGCCGCGCACGCACATCGACGGCGTCACCAAGAGCGGCGAGCGCGTCGATGCCAAGCTCGCCAAGCCGGTTCCGGTTTATTGGGTCTATATCACCGCCTGGGCCAACCCGGACGGCGTGGTGCAGTTCCGCGACGACGTCTATGACAACGACGGCCTGGGGATCGCGCCGGTCGCCACCACGCGCGGCTGACACTCCGTCAATAGGCGCGAGCTTGCCGCGTTCAGATCAGGCGCGGCGCGAGCTTTAGAATTTCCGGCGAATAGAACTGCCGCGCGTCGGCGTAGATCGGCTGCACGGCCGCGGCGAAGGCGTCGTGCTCTGCGGCGGTGAGCTCGATGATCTCGCCGCCTTCGGCCTTGATCGCGGCGCGCGCCGCTTCCTCTTCCACTCCGGCAAGCTCCCGCTGCAACAGCACCGCCGCCGTCACCGCCTCGCGCATGGCCTGCTGCAAGCGTTGCGGCCAGGCGTCGAAGGCCGAGCGGAATAGAAATATGGGCCGCGAGATATAGAAATGCTTGCTCAGGGTATGGAACGGGTGAAACTTGTGCACGCCGTAGGTCACGGTGTTGGCGAAGGGGTTTTCCTGCGCATCGATGCTGCCGGCCTTGATCGCCGCGATCGCCTCGGTCAGATCCATGCGCAAGGGGATCGCGCCCAAGAGCTCGAATGTCTTTACATGGACTTTGCTCGGCAGCACGCGGATGCGCATGCCGGCGAGATCCGCCGGCGTGCGGACCGGACGCAGGCGGTTCGAGAGGTGGCGAAATCCGTTTTCGAAGTAGCCGAGAATGCGATAGTTCACGCGCTCCTCGAGCTTGCGCGCGAGGATTTTTCCAAGCTCGCCATCCATCGCGGCGCGGGCCTCGCCGTTCTCTTCGAACAGAAAGGGGAGATCGAGGATACCCAATTCGGGGATGCGGTCGGTGAGATAGCTGCTCGATTGGTAGCCGAGCGTCAGCAGTCCATGCTCGACCAGCCAGAGGATGTCCTCGGCGCGGTAGCCGAGATCCATGATGTTCCACACGTACTTGACGTCGACCTCACCGCCGAACTCGGCGGCCAGACGATCGCCGATCAGCTTCAGCGCGCGGCTGAAAGATGTGCTGGCGGGGCCGTAGCCGCCCATGCGGATCTGGATGGCAGGGCTCATCCCATCGACCTCATACTTGGGATACTTGGGATTTCGGACACAGGAATGCGAAAATCGCAACCCGCGTCTGCGCCCAAGATTTCGCGCATGGATTCTGGCGTGGCCGTGCGGCCGAAACTACCGCAAATCCAGAGAATAAAGTTTTCTACAGGCAGGGCCGCCGCCCCTCATTGCGCTGAGGGGCGGCGCTGTTTTCAGCCCGTCGGCGCCGCGACCTCGTCCAGTCCCTTTTGCTTGGCTTCCGGGCCGAGCTGCGTGACCGAGGCAGCCGCGATCAAGAGAACGATCGCGATGCACACGAACGTTGTCATCAGCCCGTAGCCGGTCTGGATCCACAGGATGGCCGGGAGGATCCACGCCGTCATCAGCCGGCCGACGCCCGAGGCCATGCCGAAGCCCGACGCCCGCGCGTTGGTCGGGAACACCTCGGACGTGAAGATCTGCATCGCGTTGCCGGCGACCTGGTAGAAGAAGATCATGACAAACCCGGCGATCACCAGCTGCACATCGTTTTGCGCACTCGCAAACGCGATGGCCATGACGCCGGCGAGGATAAACGTCGTTATCGACGTTTTCTTGCGGCCGATTTTATCGAGCGCGTACATCATGAACAGGCTCGCGCAAGGCACCGCCAGCGTCATCAGGAAGGTGTATTGCAGCGACTTGGTGATGGTGAACCCTTTCGAGTTCATCATGTTGGGGAGCCATGCGCCGAGACCGATCGCGACGCCGAAGAAGGCGGTGAAGCAGACCATGCCGGCGATCACGCGGATGGGAAAGTTGCGGAACACCACCATGAACGGATCGGTCTTGGTATCGCTCGCGGCGCCGGTGGTGAGCTGCTCCTTCGGCGCCGGAATGCCCATTCTTGCGAGAAGAGCGAGCGCTTCCTTGCCCCTGCCATGCGTCGACAGGTAGCGCGGCGATTCCGGAAGCGCGAAGCGGAACACGAAAACGATGAGCGCGCCGATGCCGATGACGATCCAGATTCCGCGCCAGCCGATAACATCACGGAAGGCGAGCGGGAAGAGAAACGCGATCGGCCACACCATTGCGCCGCCGATGAAGTGAACGAAGGCCAAGATGCGCCCGCGAATCCGTTTGGGCGAATATTCGCCGGCATAGGTGAAGGTCAGCGGCTGCTCGGCGCCGAGCCCGATGCCCGCGATAAATCGACAGGCGGCGAGCGTCCAGACGTCCGGTGCAAGCGCGCCGGCAATGGTAAAGGCGCCGAAGAGCAGAAGGTTGAATTGATAGACGGTCTTGCGGCCGATCCGGTCGGTGAACTGGCCCTGACCGACGGCACCGACGAAGAGGCCGACGAGCGTCGCGCTTCCGATCCAGCCGGCCTCGGGCGCGGTCGCGAATTTGGTTGCGACCATGTCCGGGATGAGCGCGCCGAGCACGATCAGATCGAGGATGTCGAAAAAATATCCGGCGGCAACGAGCGCGATCACCTTGTAATGCATCGGCGAGAGTTTCGCCTCGTCCATTGCCTTTCCGACATAGGCTTCAATTGTCTGTGCCACGGTTGATCCCCCCCTATGGGCCGCTGCGGCGGCTCTCTGTGCGGCTAGTCTGGAAGCGCGCGCCATCCCCTGTCAATCAATATGACTCAAGCTCCGGACCGGCGCTGCGGCGCCCGTGCCAGGCGCGCGAACATCGTCATCGAGCGGCGCCACGGCCGATCAGCCGCCCTCGAATTGCAGGATGTTGAGTCCGGCATTGGAATCGGTGAGATACATCACGCCCTCGCGGTCGACGAAGCAGTCGGCGGATTGGATCACCTGCGGCCGGTTGGGACGCGGATCGAACATGCGTTCCGGATTGGGCGGCACGTAATATCCTACCTCGCGCGGCTGGAACGGGTTGTTGATGTCGAAAACCCGCACGCCTGCATTGTGGTAGGTCGCGAAGATGAAGCGCGAACTCTGGAACGCGCCCGGCCGGTTCTCCCACAAATTATGCGCGCCGAAATTTCCGCCCTTGGCGCAATAATCGGCCTCGGCCGGGATCGGCAGGGTCGAAATGCTCACCGGATTGGCGGGCGCACGCACGTCGAATACCCAGATGTAGCGCAGGCCCTGACTGCAATTGGCGAAATTGGCTTCGTCCGCGACCACCAGCAAATCGCGGTCGGGCAGCGGCAGCGGCGAGTGGGTGCCGCCGCCGAACGGCGGATCCCAGTTGCGGTGGCTCACGAGTTTCGGCCGGGTCGGGTCGCCGACATCGAGCACGGTCAGGCCGCCGTCGCGCCAGGCGCCATAGGCCAGATTACCGGCGACCAGGGCGTGGTGCAGGGCGTAGCGCTTGCCCTTGGGCCAGGTCGGCGTCTCGCCACCGCCGGACCACATGCCCGGCAGCCACCATTTGCCCACCACTTGCGGCCGCGTCGGGTCCGCCATGTCGACGATCGCCAGCACATGATCGGTGAAGTCGGAGAAATGAATCGAGACATAGGCGTAGCGGCCGCCCACATACCAAATTCGGTGCGGTCCCAGCCCGTCGACGGGCATGAAAGCGATCTCGCGCGGCGTTTCCGGTTTCGAGATGTCGTACACGCGCAAGCCGGAGGTGTATTGCGTTTCCTGGCCCTTGAGCAGATCGGCCGGCGACGCCGAAAAATATGCCTTCTCGCTCACCTGCAATCTCCACATGCTCGGCCCGTTGACCGCCAGCAAGAGGTCGTCATGGGTCTGAAGATGCAGGGCGCGGGTGTTGGGCGGGCAGGGGAGAAAATTCACCGCCTGCGGCCGTTTCGGATCGCGCACGTCGACCACGGTGATGCCGTTGCTAAAGCCATGGCCGATATAGGCGTAGCCGCGATGGACCATGATCTGGACGCCGTCGCCGCGGCCACCCTGGTCGCT
>JAUSIF010000152.1 GCA_030648135.1 Xanthobacteraceae bacterium | reverse complement strand
GCGTCAGCGATCGCCGCTAATCCGGGATCGTGAACCATTCAGACGATCCCGGGTCTGCAGCGCACCACTTCGTGCTGCGCTGCGCCCGGGATGACTCTGCTTCATCTTGGCCTTGACGATTCCCGACCGCCGTCGCACATCTTAGCAATGGCCGACATTCAAAGCGTCTGCGTCTACTGCGGCTCGTCCGCGGGAGCCGATCCGGCATTCCTCGCGGCGGCGCGAGGCTTTGGTCGAATCCTCGGGCGCGAGCGCGTTCGGCTCGTCTATGGCGGCGGCGGCATCGGGCTCATGGGCGCGCTCGCCCATGCCGCGATGGAAGCGGGCGGCGAGGTTACCGGCATCATCCCGGAATTCCTGGTGGCGCGCGAGCACGCGCATGAAGGCGCGCGCGACATCGTCGTCACCCGCGATATGCACGAGCGCAAACGCATCATGTTCGAACGCGCCGATGCCTTCGTGGCATTGCCGGGCGGCATCGGGACGCTGGAGGAATTGATCGAGCAGCTGTCCTGGCTGCAGCTCGGCCGCCACCGCAAGCCGGTGCTGGTGCTGAACAGCAACGGCTACTGGAATCCGCTGATCGCACTCCTCGATCACATGCGCGCGCAGGCTCTGTTCCACCCCGGCTCGTTCGAACTCTTGATCGCGGACAAGATCGAGGACGTCCTTCCCCTATTGCGGAAGGCGGCGCGCGATATCCCCGAGTCGGAGCTGCGTGGCGCCGCGGCCAAGGTCACGGCCGAGGAGATGTAACGCGGATAACGCCGCAAGCCGAAGAGAATTTCGAAGAGAAGAAGATTACCTGTTGTTAATGGAGCTCCCCCAAGCTAGGCGCCGCTTTGCCACAGTTCGGTCGGAAAACATTTCTACTGGCAATGTCATGCAATCGAATGCCCGCCGCCCTCGACGCTTTCCCGGCAAGCCGCTGGTGCTCGCGCTGCTGATCGCTTTTCTCGTTCCGATCGCGGCGCGCGCCGCGATCTATGCTTTCGACCATGGGCCGCGCAGCTGGAGCGAGGCCGATTGGTCTAGCATCGGCAGCCTGCCGCCGGCCGCCGAGCATCCCGCCGCGCGCGTGCTCGTGCTCTCCGGCCGGACCGGCAGATGGAAAGGGGTGTTTTCCGTCCATAGCTGGATCGTGCTGAAACGCGAGGGCGCGAAAAGCTGGACCCGTTACGACGTGGTCGGCTGGGGCAATCCGGTGCGCGTCAATGGCTGGGCGCCGGACGGGCGCTGGTTCGGCAACCAGCCAATGGTGGTGGCCGATGTCATTGGCGCGAATGCGCAGGCGTTGATCCCGAAGATCGAGACGGCCATCTCGGCCTATCAATTCCGCAATGCCGGCGATTACCGGATCTGGCCCGGGCCCAACAGCAACAGTTTCGTCGCCAGCGTGTTGCGAGCCGTCCCCGAACTCGGCGCCGTCATGCCGTCCAACGCGATCGGCCGGGACTTTCGGCCGCAAGCCTATGCGGGTCTGAGCGACAGCCACACCGGCGTCGAAGTGAACCTGTGGGGCGTCGTGGGCCTCAAGCTCGGATGGGTCGAAGGCGTCGAGATGAATTTCCTCGGCCTCGTCGCCGGCCTCGACCTGCGTCACCCGGCGCTGAAGCTGCCGGGCTTCGGCCGCATCGGGACGGACGCGCTCGCCATCACCGCCACGGCGGGTGACCGATCCCGATTTTGAACTTCAGAAATTGGCGAGAAACGTCACCGCCTCGATGCAATTGCCGTCGGGATCGCGGACGGCGATGGAGACGTGGTCGATCATGGGTGAATTCTAGCACACCGTCATTCCGGGCGAGCGCCGCGCATGCGGCGCGAGGCCCGGAATCCATAGCCGCCGGCTTCGCAAAACTAGCTAGTGCGGTGGATATGGATTCCGGCCCTCGGCGCGTAGCCTGTGCCCGGACGGCGCGAGGCGCCGATCCGGGTGCGCCTCGGCCGGAATGACAGAACTAGGCCGGCGCGTTGCTCTTCAAGAGCTTCCAGGTGATGGAATCGGTGAGCGCCTGGAACGAGGCGTCGATGATATTGGGCGAGACGCCCACCGTGGTCCAGCGCTCGCCGGTCTCGTCCTGGCTCTCGATCAGCACCCGCGTCACCGCCTCGGTGCCGCCGTCGAGAATGCGCACGCGGTAATCGGTGAGCTTGAGCCCGTCGATATAGGGCTGATATTTGCCGAGGTCCTTGCGCAGCGCGCGGTCGAGCGCGTTGACCGGGCCGTTGCCTTCGGCGGCCGAGATCATGGTTTGGCCGGCGACCTTCACCTTGACCGTCGCCTCGGCGACGGTGGTGATCTCGCCCTTGGCGTTGAAGCGGCGCTCCACGTTCACGTTGAAGCGCTCGACGTCGAAATAGTCCGGCACCTTGCCGAGCATGCGGCGCGCCAACAGCGCGAAGGAGGCGTCGGCCGCCTCATAGGCATAGCCCTTGGCCTCGCGCTCCTTCACGACTTCCAGCAAGCGCGCGATGCGCGGATCGTCCTTGTCGATTACGACGCCGATGCGCTCGAGCTCGGCGAGCACGTTCGACTTGCCCGATTGATCGGATACGAGCAACTTGCGACGGTTGCCGACCGCTTCCGGCGCCACGTGCTCGTAAGTGGCGGGGTCCTTCATGATCGCCGAGGCGTGAATGCCGGTCTTGGTGGTGAAGGCGGCATCGCCCACATAGGCCGCATGGCGGTCCGGCGCCCGGTTCAGCATCTCATCGAGGGTGCGCGAGACATGGGAGAGCTCGGCGAGTGCGTCGGGCTTTACATTGATCTCGAAGCGCTCGGCAAATTCGGGCTTCAGCATCAAGGTCGGAATGATGGAGCAGAGATTGGCGTTGCCGCAGCGCTCGCCCACGCCATTGAGCGTGCCCTGGATCTGGCGCGCGCCGGCGCGCACGGCGGCGAGCGAGTTCGCCACCGCCTGTTCGGTGTCGTTATGGGCATGGATGCCGACGTGATCGCCGGGAATTTCCTTGCACACCGCGCCGACAATCTCCTCGACCTCGTGCGGCAGCGTGCCGCCGTTGGTGTCGCAGAGCACCACCCAGCGCGCGCCCGATTCATGGGCGGCCTTGGCGCAGGCGAGCGCATAGGCGCGGTCTTCCTTGTAGCCGTCGAAGAAATGCTCGCAATCGATCAGCACCTCGCGGCCGGTGGCTTTCGCCGCCGCCACCGACTCGCGGATGGCGGCGAGGTTTTCTTCCTTGCTGGTCGCGAGCGCCACGCGCACGTGGAAGGCGGACGATTTGGCGACCAGACAAATGGCGTCGGCCTTGGCGGCGAGTACGGCGGCGAGCACCGGATCGTTGGAGACCGAGCGGCCGGAGCGCTTGATCATGCCGAAGGCGGTGAACTTCGATTTGGTTTCGCGCTTCTCGGCGAACAGCGCGCTGTCGGTCGGATTGGCGCCCGGGTAGCCCGCCTCGACATAATCGACGCCGAGGCTGTCGAGCAGGCCTGTGACTTTGAGCTTGTCGGCCAGCGTGAAATCGACGCCGTGCATCTGCGCGCCGTCGCGCAGCGTGGTGTCGAAAAGATAGAGGCGTTCGCGGCTCACAGCTTCACCTCATAGACTTCGAGGAGATAGAGCGCCAACAGCACGGCGGCCGCGAGCACGATGAATT
>JAUSIF010000147.1 GCA_030648135.1 Xanthobacteraceae bacterium | reverse complement strand
GGCGACGCCGGAAAACACCGCCGAGATCTGCTCGAAATGATGATCGGTCTCGACCGCCAGCAGGCGCGCGACCGTGGTCTTGCCGGTGCCGGGCGGGCCCCAGAAAATGAGCGAGCCGAGCGAGCGCGTCGCCAGCATGCGGGTGAGCGCGCCGTCGGGGCCCACCAGCGCGTCCTGGCCGACGATCTCGGAAAGCTTTTTCGGCCGCAGCTTGTCGGCGAGCGGGCGCGGCGCATCGCGGTCGAGGCCGGCCGCCTCGAACAGGCTCGTGTCTTTATGAGGAGCGCGTCGACTCATGGCGAGTCAATCCGTTGCATTGCCCTCCCCCTCACCCAGCGCAAGTCGGGCTTGCCCGACTTGCGCACTTTAACATGCTGAACTCGGGCAAGCCCAAGTTCAGTCGCACGGACTTTCGTCCGCGCTCCCTTTTCCCTCTCCCCCTCCCGATGACGGGAGGGGGAGAGGGTAAGGAGGGCCGTAGGCCCGACTAGGTGAGGGGGAGGGTATGACGAGTCTCTTTCAGGAGCGATAGCTCATCCGCGCAACGTAATGTTGATCTGCTGGCCACCGCGCAGGATCATGAGGTTCCATTGCCGGCTCGCGCTATTGGCGATGCGCTCGAGGTCGCGGCTGTTCGCGATCTTCACGCCATTGACCGAAATGACGACATCGCCGCGCTGGAAGCCGAGCGACTGCGCGGTCGAGCCGTTTTCGATCTCGATGATGGCGACGCCCTCGGCCGCGGCATCGAGGCGCAATTCATCGTTGAGCGCCGGTGACAGATTGGCGACCTTGGCGCCCATAAACGGCGAGCGCGCGCGGATGACGATTTCGTCGCGCGGGCGCTCGGGCGCGCCCTCGAGCGCGACGCTCACGGCGAGCGCGCGGCCCTGGCGTTCGATCGATAGATTGGCTTTGCCGCCGACCGGCTTAGTGGCGAAGCGGTAGTCGAAGGCGTTGGGGTCCTCCACCGGCTGACCGTCGACCGCGACGATGACATCGCCGACCTTGAGTCCGGCCCGCTCGGCCGGGCTTTTCGCCGTCACGTTTGCGATCAGCGCGCCGGCCGGGCGCTTGCTGCCGAGGCTTTCGGCGATTTCCGGCGTCACCGCCTGCAGCTTGGCGCCGAACCACGGCCGCTTCACCGCCGTGCCGCCGCCGCGCGCGCTCTCGAGCACCACCCGTACCATGTTGACGGGAATGGCGAAGCCGATGCCGATCGAGCCGCCGCTGCGCGAGTAGAGCGCGGTATTGATGCCGATGAGCCGGCCGGTCATGTCCACCAGCGCGCCGCCGGAATTGCCCTGATTGATGGCGGCGTCGGTCTGGATGAAGAACTGATAGTCGGAGATGCCGAGCTGGGTGCGCGCCAGCGCCGAGACGATGCCCTGCGTCACCGTCTGGCCGACGCCGAACGGATCGCCGATGGCGAGCACGATGTCGCCGACCGCGATCACGTCGGAATCGCCGAACTCGATCGCCGGGAAGCGCTCGCGCCCGTCCTTGATCCGCAGGATGGCGAGATCGCTGCGCTGGTCGCGCAACAGCACCTCGGCGTCGAACTCGCGTTTGTCGGCGAGCGCGATGCGGATCTGGTCGGCGCCCTCGACGACGTGGTGGTTGGTGACCACGATGCCGGCGGGATCGACGATTACGCCGGAGCCGAGCGAGCGCTGCAGCCGCTCGCCGGGCGGGCCCATGCCGGGCATGCCCTGTCCAAAAAAGCGGCGGAACACCGGATCGTCGAAAAAGGGATTGTTGCCGCCCTGGACCCGCTTCAGCGCATAGACGTTCACCACCGCGGGCGCGGCCCGCTTCACCACCGGGGCAAAGGATAATGTGATCTCCGCGCGCGATACCGGCGGGCGCGGCTGCGGTTGTTGGGCGGAAGTGGCAGCCGGGAACCCGGCCGCCAGGATCAAGGCAAGAACGAAGCGCAGACGTTTCATGCCCGAGATATAGAGCCGCAGCCGCGACAACGAAAGGGCGGCTGGTGCTGCGCCGCGCGCTGCTTTTCCCCTATTCCAGATCCGGATTGGCAATAGAGGCCGCTTGCTGATCCGCCGGCGCCGACGTTTGTACCGCCGGCTGTCCGGCCGCGGGTGCGGCCATGGTTACGGCCGGCTGCGCTCCCGGCTGTTGCTGGGCGGAAATGGTATCGGTGAAGGCGACCTTCTTGGCGGCCATGTCGATGGTGACCTTGTCGGGATATTTATAGAACTCCCCGCCCGGCTTCACCTGGGCTTGCAGCCGCGTGTTCTTGCCGGTGCAATCGAGATCGAGCGGAAGGAAGTGTTTTTGCACCTTCAAACTCGCGTTCGGCCCGGAAACCTTGCCGAGCGCTTCCGGCCCTCGCTTTACCTCGCATTGCGTGCCCGCTTGTTTGAACTCGAATGCGATCGACTGTTCGGCCTCCATAGGGATGGAGGCACAGCCTCCGGCCGCGGCGATGAGCGCCAGCAATGCCGGCCAATGATGGATGCTACGCATGGAAACTCCCCCGGACTGGCCGGCATAGTGCCAGATATCGCCCGCAACCTGAAATGGTTTCTTGCCAGGGTTAATGGGCGGATTTGATCCTTCCGCGCCCCCGGCCCGCTTGATAGAAGTCAATTCGACGTGCAAGTGCCCGGCGGGCCGCCGCGGCATTTTCCCGGGAAACAGCTGGATCGAGGCGTTTCGTGCAAGACAGACCGGGCCAGGCCGCCGATGCGGGGGGCGAGAACGGCATGCGCCCGGCGCCGATCGCCGTCCTGGTCTATGTCATCGCCTTCGTCACCGGCGCGATCGTGATGAGCTTCGAAATGCTGGGATCGCGTTATCTCAATCCCTATTTCGGCAGCGGCATCTATACCTGGGCGTCGCTGATTTCGACCGTGCTCGCCGCCCTCTGCGTCGGCTATTTCCTCGGCGGGTGGATCGCCGACCGGATTCCCTCGGCGGCGGTGCTCGGCGTCACCGTGCTGATCGGATCGGTCTATCTGATCTTCCTTCCGGCCTTCGCCGGCGAGCTGCTCGAACTCCTGCTCGATCGGATCGACGACATCAAGACCGGCAGCCTGGTCTCTTCCTTCGCCATCATGTTCTTTCCGGTGGTCTTTCTCGGCATGTATTCGCCGTTCGCGATCCGGTTGCTGCTGCGCTCGACCGAAGGCTCCGGCGTGACCTCCGGCATGGTCTATGGCATTTCCACCGCCGGCAGCATCGTGGGCACGCTCGGCACCACCTTCCTGCTCATTCCCGCGATCGGATCGCGCGCCATCACCATCACGCTCGGTGTGGCGGGCGTGCTCAGCGGACTATTGCTCATCGCCTCTCCTTTTCTCTTCCGCCGGCGCGGAACGCTCGGGCTTGTGGCCGCAGCTGTGCTCGCAGCCGGCCTCCTCGCCGCCACGGCGCCGGCAAGCTTGGGCGAGGAGTTGGTCGATCGCGACCTGCGTGCGGCCTTGCTCGAGCGCAAGGACGGCGAGATCGACCATATCGAAACCGAATACAGCGACATCTTCATCACCAAGCGGCGCTTCGAGCTGACCATGTCGTTCCAGCTGAAGGGTTGGAACTACACCGAATCGGTCACCAATCTGCTCGACCCTTACGACCTGCGGCTGGCCTATTCGCGCGCCATGACGGCGAGCGTGCTCTACCCCGACAAGCTCGTGAACATCTTGATGATCGGCCTCGGCGGCGGCTCGATCTCGACTTATCTCGGCCGCTTCCTGCCGGAAACCGCGATCGACACCGTCGAGCTCGACCCCGGCGTCATCGTCGCGGCCAAGAAATATTTCGGCGTCCGCGAGACCAAAAAGGTCCGCTACTTGGAGGGCGACGGCCGCGTCTATCTCACTAGGAACAAGGGCCTCTATGACCTGATCCTGCTCGACGCCTATCAAGGCGGCTATGTGCCGTTCCATCTCCTGACCCGGGAATTTTATGAACTGGTGAAAGAGCGCCTGACGCCGGGGGGTGCCGCCGCCTTCAACATCCACCAGGGTACCAAGCTCCACGACGGCACCATCCTCACGCTCAAGGCGGTGTTCAAGCATGTCGATCTCTATCCCAGCGGCCGCGGCGAGGTGATCGCGATGGTGACGAACGCGCCCATCCCCGACCGGGATGCGCTGGCGCAGCGGGCTGCCGCCCTGCAGGAGCGCCACGGATTCAATTCACCGCTGCCGCAATTGCTGGCGCAGCGGAGCGAGGCGCCGACACTGAAGGGCGAGCTCTTGACCGACGACTTCGCGCCGGTCAATCTCTATGACGCGATCGGAGAAGGTCGCGGGCGCAAGAAATAGTCGAGGCCGCACGGCCGCAAAAAGCGAAAGCCCCGGTGCGAGGCTCGGGGCTTTGAATTCATTCGTCGTTCGAGGATCGGATCAGTAGCGGGCGACGACTGGACTCTTGCCCACCGATCCGAACTTGTAGTTCAGGCCCAGGCGAACGATATTGACATTAACGCTCACGGTTTCCGGCACACCGGGCACGACATCAAAGAGCTGGTGCTTGCCGAGATCGGCGTAAAGATATTCGAGCTTGGCCGACCAGTTCGAAGGAAGCTGCCATTCGATGCCGGCGCCGACCGTCCAGCCGACGTAGACCTTGCTGCCCGATGCCGGGGTGAACGAATCCCAGCCATGTACATCGCCGAACGCGAGACCGCCGGTGATGTAGGGAAGCGCGGCACCCATTGCATTGCCAATTCGCGCCCGCGCCGTCCCGAACGATTGCAGCTTGGTGCCGCATGGATGCGGCGGCGCTGTCCCGCAGGTATCCGAGTGTCCTTTGATGTCGGCCCAGGAATAATCCGCTTCGAGTCCGAAGACCCAGGGCCCGCTTTGCCAGTTGTAGCCAAGCGTGCCGCCGATCAGCCCGCCTCGAAGGCGGTAAGAACCATCAGCAGGCTCTCCATCAGGAGGAATTCCTGGGTCGGTTTGGTTTGAATGGCCCCATCCCCAGCCCGCCGCGATTCCGGCATAAGGACCAGTCCAGTCGAAGATCGGCGCAGCCGCCGCCTTATAGACCGGAGCCTTCACCGGAATATCCGCGGCCAAAGCGGGAGCGCAGCAAAGAACTGCAACCGCGACTCCAGCAAAGAGAAGCTTTTTCATTTCAATCCCGCGGAATCGAAAAGTGGGTTATTTGTCAGCAAATGTAACCGCGCGATCAGGGCTTCTACAAGGGAGATTCAATTCCGAGGGGGTTTGCTTAACCTACGTAGCCAAATGGCCACACCAAAAAAACCAATTGAAAGCAATAGATTGCCCGCTTAGACGGCGGCTTCCGCCGCCTCGCCCTTCGGCCGCGTCGCCTCATGGCGGGCGCGGTCTTCCTTGCCCTTCGCCTCCACGTCGCGGTCCACCAGCTCGATCACCGCCACCGGCGCCATGTCGCCATAGCGGAAGCCCTTTTTGACGATACGCGCATAGCCGCCCTTGCGCGCCTTGTAGCGCGGGCCGATGACCGCGAACAGCTTCTTGACCGCGTCGAGGTCCTTGATCTCCGCGATCGCGCGCCGGCGCGAATGCAGGTCGCCCTTCTTGGCGAGCGTAATCATCTTCTCGACCACCGGGCGCAATTCCTTGGCCTTGGGCAAGGTGGTGACCAGCTGCTCGTGCACGATCAAGGACGCCACCATGTTGGCGAACATGGCCTTGCGGTGCTCGTGGGTGCGGTTGAGCTTGCGGTGGGCCTTGGCGTGACGCATGACGATACCTTCGGACGGCGGCGCCGTCTCAGTAATGATCCTCGAAGCGCTTGGCGAGCTCCTCGATGTTCTCGGGCGGCCAGCCGGTGATCTCCATGCCGAGATGGAGGCCCATGGTGGCGAGCACTTCCTTGATCTCGTTCAAGGACTTGCGGCCGAAGTTCGGGGTCCGCAGCATCTCCGCTTCCGACTTCTGGATGAGATCGCCGATATAGACGATGTTGTCGTTCTTCAGGCAATTGGCCGAGCGCACCGACAGCTCCAGCTCGTCCACTTTCTTCAACAGCGCCGGATTGAACGGCAGCTCCTGGATCGCCGGCGCCTCGATCTCGCGCCGCGGCTCCTCGAAATTGACGAAGATATTGAGCTGGTCCTGCAGGAT
>JAUSIF010000144.1 GCA_030648135.1 Xanthobacteraceae bacterium | reverse complement strand
GTAACTTGCAAGAAATCCAGCCGTGCCGCCGAGGCCGACGATCAATCCCATCGCCTGAGCGGCCATCCTCGCGTCGCGCCAGGTCTGCTGCGCCACCTTCACCGCGTAGGTGATGGTGTAGGTGCCGCCGCCGACAGCGGCCAGTCCCGATACGAAACCGATGATCGCGCCCGCGATGGGACTGGTTCCATTGCGGTAGCTTCCGGTCGATTCAGGATCCCGCCCTTCGGTAAAAACACAGATCGCGAGCAGCAGGAGCGAATGCAGGAGCGCGGTAAGGGCCAGGGAAACCGTCGTCCTGGCGATCATGTGATGAGCCGCGCCCCCGAAGAACGCCGCAAGAAAGGCCGGCAGAAGCAGGGTGGTCATTTTCTTCAGGCGCGATTCCAGGTAGGACCACTCGTAGCTCGCCAGCGCACCAAGACTGGCAAAAACAACGACGATCGACGAAATGACCAGGGCCTGGATCGTGGACCCGACCCCGAACAGATAGACGAGCATGGGAACAACCACGATTCCCCCGCCCAGGCCGAACAGACCGGAGACCGCCCCGGAGACGACCCCCAGGAAAAGGAAAACAGCCGTTGTCAGCATGATGACCTCCCTTGGTTCGAGTCCCGCTGTGAAGACCCGCAGGCGTAAGACATGCAGAGCCAGGCGCCATAGGCCATGAGTCCGGCGCAGGTCGCGCTGACCAGCCAGAACAGGGCATTCACGAAGGTCGATGTGTCCATGGGGTCCCCTTTGCGGTCTGCGGGATGGCGAATATCGCCTGTCCAATGCACTGAACTGTAGGCTTGCGGATGCTTGCTTTCGCCGCCCTCTGACACAGGCGTTGCGTGTCAGATGCACACTTCAGCGCTCGAAGTCGCGGAGCTCAGACGCGGTGACGCCGCCGGTCAAGGACCGGCGCGCCCGGGCGGGGATCTCAGGAATGCAGCCGGTACAGGCGCGCTTCGCCGAATCGCTTAGCGAGCGGCATGGCGCCGATATAGTCGCAACGGAAGCGTTTTTCACCCTCGGCGATGAGCGACGCCGCAAACGCTTCGGTCGCGAAGATCTGTCCAGGCTGCACGATCGGCTCGAGGCGGGCAGCCCGGTTGACGTGGGTTCCGTAGAAAGTCGTCTTCGACATCACCGGATCGAAAACGCCGTAGACCGGGCCTGTGTGCAGGCCGATCCGAACGCTGGTGTCCGGCGCGAGTCCGAACGCCGGCCAGTCCACCGTGCTCAACGCCTGCAGCAGACGGACGGCGAATTCCGCGGCGTGGGCCGGCCGCTCGAAGACGATGAAAAGGGCATCGCCGCGGGTGTTGGCGTCGACCGCCGGATGATCGAGCGAATCGAGAACCCGCTTGCAGGTGCGCAGGAACATTCCCACGAATTCGGGAGTGTGCTGTTCGGGCATCCTCGAAAAGCCGCTGATGTCGGCGAACAGCAGGCTCTTCAGGCTTCTCGGCGTCGCGGATTGCACGGAGCGCGTGACCGAATCGTGCCCGCCGTGCGAATCGCGACGCGAAGCGTCGCCGCCTCGCAGCGCGGCGAGATCGATGTTATCAACGTGCCCACCTTTACTCTTCCAGACCTGCGCAGTTGCCGCGGTACCGCCGATGACCTCCACCGAGCCCGGCTCGCACACGGTCAGCAGCAACGGCTGCGTCGAAAGCTCCCTGGCGCGCAGGAACGCCATGCCCTGGATCAGGTTCGCCGCGTGCTCGAACAGCACGTCGTCGCCGAGGAACGCCTCTTCGGTCGCGAGCACGACGCGCGTCGCCCGGCCCAGCACGCGCTCGAAGCGGGAGCGCCACTCGACCCCCGCGACGCTCACGCTCGCCTCGATGAAGTCCGCTTCCGCGCACGGCAACACGATTTGGGTCTGCATGCCCGCCTCTTGCATCGCCTCGAGAAATAGGATATCGGCGCCGCAGGCCGCCTGTGCGTAGCCGACCGAAGGCCCGAGACGGTCGAGCTTTCCGCGCAGCGCGGAAGCGACCTTCGGCTCGAGGCCGGCGGGAAAGCGCGGCCAAGTGCGCGCCGCGTGATCGATCATGTGCCCCGAGAAGGCGATGATGCGCGGCGCGGGAACGGCATGGAGCAGGTCGAGAGCGGCGCTCGAGCCGATCAGCAGCAGTTGCCGGCGCATCGACGCGATATCGCCGAACCGGTTTCCGGCCAGTCGATGCGCTTCGGCGTAATGTGCGCGGGCCGCATCGATCTCCCCCAGGAGCAACCGCGCTTCGCCCGAGGTCGCGTGGTGCCACTGATCACCCCCCGTGCCCAGCGCGGACAGCGCCTGGCGCGCGCGCGAGCGCGCGAGCGACTGATCGCCCGAGAGCATCGCCATCGTCGCCGCATTGACCGCGGGATAAGCCGAACCGCTGATGCCGAATGCGCGCCGGTAGCAATCGAGGGCTGCGTGGGCGAAATCGAGCGCAGCCGAGTGCGGTCGGTCGCTTGCCGCGGCCGAATAGCGCTCTTTGGCGATCCTTCCCGCAAGGCTCCAGAAGTCGGCCGCGATCGTGCTGTCGCCCAGATGCCGGGGATCGACCTGCCCGAGCCACTTCTCCGCTTCCCCGATCGCGCCCATTCTTGCGCAGGCAAGTGCGCCGAGAT
>JAUSIF010000139.1 GCA_030648135.1 Xanthobacteraceae bacterium | reverse complement strand
GACGCATGGCAGGCTCCCAATATGGCGCTGCCACACTGCCCGCCTTTCCTTGACCGAACCTTGCCGGAATACTCGATTTTTGTAGGGAAAACCCCTGATCCGGGCGGGTGGTTAACCGTACGCTTCAGGATCGGTACAATTTGAATGATCCGGCCCCGGCGGCGTCTGGCGCCCGGCACCCCGGCTCATCTATGATCCGGATCGCGTCGCTGCGTCGCAGCGCCGGCGCCCGCCTGGGAGGTTCCGCCCTATCGACGCCGAATCTGGCACCTGAAACCCATGCACCGGCTCATTCTGGAAACCGCGCCCGCGACCGCAACCGGCCTCACCCATCACCGGATGGGGAACGGCGACCGTACCCGCCGCGGCGGCGACGAGGGGCCGGGCACGGCCGTCGTTACCCGCACCAAGCCGCAGGCCAAGCGGCCCAACCTCTACCGGGTCTTGCTCTTGAACGACGACTACACGCCGATGGAATTCGTCGTGCATGTGCTCGAGCGCTTCTTCTCCAAGTCGCGTGAGGACGCCTCCCGAATCATGCTTCACGTCCACCATCACGGCGTGGGCGAATGTGGCGTTTTCACGTACGAGGTCGCCGAAACCAAGGTGACGCAGGTGATGGACTTCGCCCGCAAGCATCAGCATCCTTTACAATGCGTGATGGAAAAGAAATGATCCGCCCGAACGGGACGAGGAACTGATGCCGAGCTTTTCGCGCAGCCTGGAGCAGTCGCTGCACCGCGCGTTGGCGCTCGCCAACGAGCGCCGCCACGAATATGCGACGCTCGAGCACCTGTTGTTGGCGCTGGTCGACGACCAGGACGCCGCCGCGGTCATGCGCGCCTGCAACGTCGACATCGAGCGGCTGAAGCGCAACCTCATCGACTATATCGACGGCGAGCTCGACAACCTGGTGATGGACGCCGCCGACGATTCCAAACCCACCGCCGGCTTCCAGCGCGTGATCCAGCGCGCCGTCATCCACGTGCAGTCCTCGGGCCGCGAGGAGGTGACCGGCGCCAACGTCCTGGTCGCGATCTTCGCCGAGCGCGAGAGCCACGCCGCCTATTTCCTGCAAGAGCAGGACATGACCCGCTACGACGCCGTGAACTACATCAGCCACGGCATCGCCAAGCGCCCGGGCATGACCGAGAGCCGGCCGGTGCGCGGCATCGAGGACGAGGCCGATACCAAGCCGGGCGAGGACGGGAAGAAGAAGGCCGACGCGCTCGAGGCCTATTGCGTGAACCTCAACAAGAAGGCGCGCGAGGGCAAGATCGATCCCCTGATCGGGCGCGAAACCGAGATCAGCCGCACGATTCAGATTCTATGCCGGCGGCAGAAGAACAATCCGCTGTTCGTGGGCGAGCCGGGGGTGGGCAAGACCGCCATCGCCGAGGGGCTGGCGCGGCGCATCGTCATGGGCGACGTGCCGGACGTCTTGAAAAGCTCGACCGTGTTCGCCCTCGACATGGGCTCGCTCTTGGCCGGCACCCGCTATCGCGGCGACTTCGAGGAACGGCTCAAGCAGGTCATCAAGGAAATCGAGGTCTATCCGAATTCGATCGTGTTCATCGACGAGATCCATACCGTGATCGGCGCCGGCGCCACCTCGGGCGGCGCCATGGACGCCTCCAATCTGTTGAAGCCCGCGCTCGCCGCCGGCAGCATCCGCTGCATCGGCTCGACCACCTACAAGGAGTACCGCCAGTATTTCGAAAAAGACCGCGCGCTGGTGCGCCGGTTCCAGAAGATCGATGTCAACGAGCCGTCGGTTTCCGACGCGATCGACATCTTGAAGGGGCTGAAGCCCTATTTCGAGGACTATCACCACCTGCGCTACACCAACGATGCGATCAAGGCGGCGGTCGATCTGTCGGTGCGCTACATCCACGACCGCAAGCTGCCCGACAAGGCCATCGACGTGATCGACGAATCGGGCGCGGCGCAGATGCTATTGCCCGAGGCCAAGCGCAAGAAGACCATCGGGGTGAAAGAGATCGAGGCGACGGTCGCCACCATGGCGCGGGTGCCGCCGAAGACCGTGTCCAAGGACGACGCCGAGGTGCTGGTGAATCTGGAAGCGGCGCTGAAGCAGGTGGTCTACGGCCAGGACAAGGCGATCGAGGCGCTCGCCTCGGCGATCAAGCTGGCGCGCGCCGGCCTGCGCGAGCCGGAGAAGCCGATCGGGGCCTATCTCTTTTCCGGCCCCACCGGGGTGGGCAAGACCGAGGTCGCGCGCCAACTCGCTCTGGGCCTCGGCGTGCCGCTGCATCGCTTCGACATGTCGGAATACATGGAGCGCCACACGGTCTCGCGGCTGATCGGCGCGCCGCCCGGCTATGTCGGCTTCGACCAGGGCGGGCTCTTGACCGACAGTGTCGATCAGCATCCCTATTGCGTGCTTCTGCTCGACGAGATCGAGAAGGCGCACCCCGATCTGTTCAACATCCTTCTGCAGGTGATGGACCACGGCAAGCTCACCGATCACAACGGCAAGCAGATCGACTTCCGCAACGTGATCCTGGTGATGACCACCGACGCCGGCGCCTCCGAGATGGCGAAGAACGCCTATGGCTTTACGCGGACGAAGCGCGAGGGCGACGACATCGAGGCGATCAACCGCATGTTCACGCCGGAGTTCCGCAACCGGCTCGACGCCACCATCACCTTCGCGCATCTGACGCCGGAGATTATCAAGAAGGTGGTGGCGAAGTTCGTGCTCCAGCTCGAGACCCAGCTCGCCGACCGCGCCGCCACCATCGAGCTCTCCGAGGAGGCGACGCAATGGCTGGTGGAGCGCGGCTACGACGAGCAGATGGGCGCGCGGCCGATGGCGCGCCTGATCCAGGAGATGATCAAGAAGCCGCTCTCCGACGAGGTACTGTTCGGCAAGCTCAAGACCGGCGGCCACGTGCGCGTCATGGTCAAGGACGACGAGGACGGCAACAAGGTGCTCGGCTTCGAATACCCGGAAGGGCCGGTGAAGCCGCGGGCGGAGCCGGAGACGCCGAAGGCAAAGCGCGTACGCACCCCCAAGCCCAAGGTGAAGAAGCCCGATGGGCCGGAAGGCGAGGGCGGGCTAACGGCGCCCAAGCCCGGCAGCCCGGTGCCGAGAGTGCCGCTGGTCAAGGTGTGAGCGGCTTCTAGAGCACCTTCGGCCAAACTGGAATCTTTTAT